>CACZWD010000017.1 GCA_902784805.1 uncultured Ruminococcus sp.
AAGGTTGGTAGGCAACCAAGCGACAGCGAGTGCGCTTGCAAGCGAGCCGAGTGACTTGCCGTGACCTTTTTCGGAAAAGGAGGAGCAAGGAAGCGGGCGTATGTTTTTCTTGTAAAAGAAAAACGGAGCAAAGCGTACTTTGCTCCGACGTGGCATCCCGAACAGGAATCGAACCCGCATCAGCTGAACCGGAATCAGCCGTCTTATCCATTAGACGATCGGGACATACCATCACACGTATATTTTACCACACAATGAGAAAAAAAGCAAGCCTTAAATATATTTTAAAGGTATTATTTTTTCGGCTATTTCAAGAAACGTGCTGCCTGACGAGGTTATTTCATCGACAGTAGTAATATCAGTTATACCTTTGGTGCCGAGAAAACTGTGAAATACATAGTGTTTGCCGCGGTGTTTGCCGTAGTAAAGCATAATATGCCCCTTGCACATTATTATATCGGCAGGGTGACATTTTTTTAAATTGCCGTTTTTTACGGGAATAGCTTTAGAGGATATTTCGCCTATTTTTGCGGAATTTCTCGGTAAAAAAATTCCGCAAATTGAAAAAGCGGAGCAGATAAGCGACGAGCAGTCGCAGCCGCCGAAGCTTTCGCCCCAGTCATAAGGCATACCTCGCATATGCAAAGAAAGCGACAAAATGTTTTTTCTTGAAAACTTCATATATCCTCTATGTACAGCGGTGTTTGCGGGAACTTTTGCGTCTTTAAAAAACGCAGAGCCGCTTTTGCCGCGTATAGGAAGCTTTACTGTGTAAACCGAATTTTCAAATTTTGTAAAAATCAGGCGCGTGCCGAACGATAACGGTATTTTTGAAATTGTTTTGTCACGGTCGGGATTTGTAATAATAAATTTGTCGGTCACACATAAAAAATTCGGTGAATTTAAAATATCAAGAGCTTTTTCGCGGCTTATAAAACCGATATTTTCTTGCTTTACATAGCCGAAACTGTTTTGAGAATGAACTTTGTAAAAGCCGTTTTCAGGTTTATCCGAAAGTAAAATTACGATTTCTCCTCTGCGGCACAGGGTTTCACAGTTTGTATCAAAACCGTTTTCGGATAATTCTTTTGTTTCTCTAGGCTTTATAAATAAATTACAATCGCAAACCGCAACCGCAAACCGCATATTGGCGTATTTTTCATTTTTTAGGTCGATAACACCGAGAGAAAGCTCTTTTATTCTTTTGTTTATGCTGTTTGGAGACGGTAAAGCACACATATTTTTATCCTTTCACAAAAAACACTTGATTTAACAAAAAATTAGTAGTACAATATATTATGTAGAATCAAAAAATATTCGCGTCTGGAGGAAAATATGACTACTGTAAAGAATATAATCGAGGTTATAGAAAAAATTGCGCCAAAAGAGCTTGCTGAGGATTGGGATAATCCGGGGCTTGAGGTCGGCAGTGGGAATAAGTCGGTTAACGCGGTGCTGACCGCGCTTGATTGCGATATGGAAACCGTACTTGAAGCGGAAAAACTTGGGTGCGAGATGATTGTTACGCATCATCCGCTTATTTTTCATCCTCTTCATTTTGTAACCGATGAAACAGAAACGGGTAGAGTTATTCTTGCTCTCGCGAAAAGGGATATGGCTCTTTACAGCGCGCATACAAATCTTGACTGCGCCGTCGGAGGTATAAATGATTATCTTTGCAAAAAAATAGGGCTTGAAAGTGTAAAGGTACAAGACGATATAGGAAATGGAAGCCTTATACGAATTGGTAAAATTACGCCTCGGAGCTTTGAGGATTTTGCACGCGGACTTGCTGAAATATTCGGTAAAAAATATATCAGATGCGTGGGAACCCCCGATAAAATCATTGAAACAGTCGGCATTTGCAGCGGCGGCGGGGGAGATTATATTTCCGAAATGGCGGGAAAGTGCGATGTATATATCACGGGTGATGTAAAATATCATATGGCAAGGAGCGCGAATGAAGCGGGGCTTTGCGTCGCTGTCTTAGAGCATTATGAAAGTGAAATCTGCGCGGAAGAAATTTTTGAAAACGCTTTAAAGGATACGGGGGTTAAGGTTTTTAAATCCAAAAGCAACAAGGACATAGTATTTGATATTTTCAGGTGAACGAAATGACAGAAATTTTATATTTTGATAAAGATATTGTTGTTTGCGTTAAACCTGCGGGCGCGGATTCAGAGAAGGATATGCCGGAGCTGATAAGAGCCGGATTTAAGGAAAAAGGAATAAAAAAGGAAAAGATTTTTCCGTTGCACAGGCTTGATAAACCGGTGGGCGGTATAATGGTTTATGCTCTTAACGAGGCTTCCGCTGCCGGAATATCGGAAAAAATCGCAAAGGGGACAATAAAAAAAGAATATTTAGCAGTCATACAGGGGATACCTGATGAAGAAAGCGGTATTTTTGAGGATTTACTTTTTAAGGATTCGCGGCAAAATAAGAGTTACGTTGTTAAGAGAGAGCGAAAGGGCGTAAAAAAAGCAAGTCTTTTTTATGAAGTTATTGAAAAAACCGAAAATTTCTCACTTGTTAGAGTGAAGCTTAATACGGGCAGGAGTCATCAGATACGTGTTCAATTCGCGAGCCGGAAAATGCCTCTTGCGGGCGACGGCAAATACGGCAGTAAAATTAATGGCTGTGATATAGCGCTTTTTTCTTGTAAAATAACCTTTGAAAACGGCAAAATGTTTGAAGCACTGCCGCCCGCGGAGAAATATCCGTGGAATATGTTTAAATATAATAAATGAAAGAAGCATCGCGTTTTTGCGATGCTTTAAACTTCATAATTAAGAGAGAAAGCGTTTTGCTTACTTCTCCTGCATGCCGTATTTCTTTCTGAATTTTTCAACTCGTCCGCCTGTATCAACAAGCTTTTGCTTACCTGTAAAGAAGGGGTGGCATTTTGAACAAATTTCAACACGAATGTTTTCCTTTGTTGAACGTGTTTCGATAACTTCGCCACAAGCACAGGTTATTGTTGTTGGTTTGTAATCAGGATGGATACCTGCCTTCATCTCTTTCACCTCTTTTTCTTATAGCCATATTGCAAAACCATATTTTCCGAAAAGGCGGCAAATTCCGGATTTTGCGTTCTTTTTCGGTGGGCAGCTTTCGCTGTTTAATCCCGATGATTTTGTATATTGCTACTTATTGCGCAATACGTATTTATAATTATACCATATTTTTTTAAAAAAATCAAGTATTTTTTTAAATTTTTCCCTAAAAAAGATTTTATTTAACAAAAAATTCATCCGGCGCGGATGCGGTAAGACCAAACGAATAGCGAAGCGCCTGTACGATTCTCTCGCTTGCCTTTCCATCACCGTATGGATTTACGGCGTGAGCCATTTTGTTATACGCGTTTTCGTCGGTAAGCAGAGTACGTGCTGATTTATATATATTATCATATTCACAGCCTGCCATTTTAACAGTGCCGGCGTTTACCGCCTCCGGTCTTTCCGTTTCTGTACGAAGTACCAGAACAGGCTTTCCGAGAGAAGGCGCTTCCTCCTGCAGACCTCCCGAATCCGTCATAATCATAAAGCAGCGGCTCATAAGATTATGAAGCTCGTCAACATCAAGCGGGTCTATCAGATGAATACGCTTATGAGAGCCCAAAATATCAAAAACGGTATTTCTTACTTTGGGATTAAGATGTACGGGATAAACTGCCTGAATATCGGGCGTATCGTTTACAACGTCAAGAATTGCCCTGCATATATTTTCAAGCGGCTTGCCGAGGTTTTCACGGCGGTGCGCCGTAATAAGAATCGTTCTTTTTGAAAAGTCAAGCTTTTGCAAGGCGGGATCACGAAAAACGTAACCTGGCTTTACGGTATATTTTATCGCGTCAATTACGGTATTGCCCGTAATAAAAATATTACCCTGTTTCTGCTCTTTTAATAGATTGTTTTTGTTGTTCACGGTCGGCGCGAAATGGTACTGCGCTATCGTTCCCGTAAGGCAGCGGTTTATTTCTTCGGGAAACGGAGAATATTTGTCGTAAGTACGAAGCCCCGCTTCAACGTGACCTACGGGGATATGATTATAAAACGCCGCAAGGCTGCCGCAAAAAGTTGTTGTCGTATCTCCATGCACAAGCACAACGTCGGGACGCGCTTTTTCAAAAACAGCCGATAAGCCGTCAATAGCCCGTGTTGTTATTCCCGTAAGAGTTTGATTTGCCTGCATAATATTAAGGTCAAAGTCCGCTTTTATTTTAAAAAGCTCCATAACCATATCGAGCATTTCGCGGTGCTGCGCGGTTATGCATACAAGGCTTTCAATATCCTTTGATTTCTGAAGCTCTAAAACAAGCGGCGCCATTTTAATAGCTTCGGGTCTTGTGCCGAAAACAGTCATAACTTTCAGTTTATTCATTGTTTTTTTCTCCTTCTTTGGGTTCAATTATGTCGCCGGGTTTTGGATTTCCCGTAAAAATAACGGCAAGAGCTACAAAGATTATTACCGAAAGCAAAAGCAGAACACCTGTTATTTCATCATAACCTTCCATAATGATAGCGCTGAGTCCGAGAAGCGCGCTTATGGTATAAAGCACGGCAACAGTTTGCTTTTGGTTAAAGCCCATATCAATGAGCCTATGGTGAAGATGTCCTCTGTCCGCCTGCATAATAGGTTTATGATGAGCCATACGCCTTATTATAGCGAAAGACGTATCAAAAATCGGAAGCCCCAGAATAAGCACAGGCACGATAAAGGTTATAACGGTATAGCTTTTAAAAAGTCCTTGTACGGACATAACAGCCATAATATAACCTAAAAAGGTCGCTCCCGTATCGCCCATAAAAATTTTTGCGGGATTAAGATTATAAGGCAAAAATCCAAGACAAGCTCCTACAAGAATTATGGATATGGTTGTTACAAAAACGTTTCCGTTTAAAAGAGCAATAAAAAAAATTGAAGCGGAGGCTATGGTTGAAATCCCTGCCGCCAGACCATCAAGCCCGTCAATAAGATTAACGGCGTTTGTCACGCCGACAATCCATAAAATAGAAATACCGTAGGATATTATATCGTTAAAAACAATGTTAGGCATAACGCTTTGATTAAAAGGAAGCGACAAAAAATTAATTCTTGAGCCCATAAACACCGGAACGGCGGCAGCTATGAGCTGCACAAAAAATTTCGGGTGAGCTTTAAGAGTTTTTATATCGTCAACCACGCCGAGAATTACAATTATAAGAGAACCTAAAATAATGCCCCAAAGCTGCCTGTCAAGTGTTCCGAAGCAAAGAAGGCTCACTATAAAGCCGTAATAAATCGAAAGTCCGCCGAGACGCGGTATTGGTTTTTTATGCATTCGCCTGCCGTCTTTCGGATAATCAATCGCGCCGGCTTTTATGGCAATATTTTTAATAAACGGAACCGATAAAAAGCTCGTCAAAAACGCAACCGCAAGAGCAAGCAATATGTTAAGTGTACTCATTTGTTTTCCTGCCTTTCAATTTACGGCTTCTGTAAAAAACCTACTTTTTTATAAACCTTACGCAGAGTTGATTCCGCAATTTTGCTTGCGATTTCCGCGCTTTTTGTATATACGGAAACAATATAGTCTTTATTTTTCATATAATCATTATATTTTTCCTGAATAGGCTTAAGATGTGCGGCAACTGCCTCGCCCACAGCCGGTTTAAATTCACCGTAGCCTTTGCCTTCAAACTCTTTGACAGCTTCTTCCACGGTTTTGCCGGTGACGGCGGAGTAAATATTTAAAAGGTTGTTTATGCCGTCTTTTCCTTCACGGTATTCTATAACGGTTTCGCTGTCGGTAACGGCACGCCTGAATTTACGCATAATAACGTCTTTACTGTCGGTAAGAGCAATAAAACCGTTTGTGTTTTCGTCCGATTTAGACATTTTTGAGGTCGGATTCTGAAGGCTCATAACTCGTCCGCCCGATTTTACGATATATGGTTCGGGCACAACGAAGGTTTCGGAATATGTATTGTTAAACCTGTTCGCTATATCTCTCGAAAGCTCAAGATGCTGCTTCTGGTCCTCACCGACAGGAACAATGTCCGCCTTATAAAGAAGAATATCGGCAGCCATAAGCGTGGGGTAGATGAAAAGCCCCGCGTTTATATTGTTTGCGTGCTTTGCGGATTTATCTTTAAACTGTGTCATTCTCGAAAGCTCGCCCATTTGAGTATAGCAGTTAAGTACCCACGCAAGCTCAGCGTGCTGATGAACGTGCGACTGACAAAAAAGAAGACTTTTTTCGGGGTTAATTCCTGCCGCAAGCAGCATTGCGAGAAGCTCTATACTGTGACTGCGAAGAAGCGCGGGCTCCTGACGCACGGTTATTGTATGTAAATCCGCAATCGCGAAGATACAGTCAAATTCGTCCTGAAGCTTTACCCAATTTCTGATTGCTCCGAGATAATTGCCGAGAGTTATTGTACCCGACGGCTGAATGGCGCTAAAGCTGCGCTTTATTGTGTTTTCCATAATTATCGTCAAATCCTTTATGTTTTTTCTATCTTATTATATCAGATAATATGTGAAAAATCAACCTTTTTTAAAAAGTTTAGTTGTTTATTTAAGTTTTTTGTACTTATGATATTTGTTTGCGGTCCAAATAACAGTAAACGAAAGAAAAAGCCATATGGCGGAATAAGGAAGGCAGATTTGTCCCATAAGATTAAACGGTACGGAAGAATAATCCCATACATTAAGAGAAAGAACCCTGTTAAGAATGATACCGCAAAAAAATTCGGTTGCCGTAATTGCCAGACAACCGATAGCCGCTTTAATTAAAAGCGGCATATTAAGCTTTGAAATATCAAGTAAAATCAAGAAACAAAACCCACCCGCCGCAAACATTGACGGGTGGCTCTGTCCCCGCCATAAAATTTCAAGCAGGCAGTAAAACGTGCCTCCCGTCAAAAAAAAGAAGATATTTTTTAAAAATACTTTCATAGTCAATCAACCCGTTTTTTGTTTATTCTTTGTAAAAACGAAGTTTATATTCATTTTTTAAAAAAAGAAAACTATTGACTTAAATAATAATTTAATATATAATAATAGATGTAAAATTGTGAAAGGAAAAAACAGTTATGACTGACAGTTTGTTAAAAAGTTACGATAAAATAATAGATTACAGTTTTGATGTTTTTGAAAAGAAGCAGAAGGATTACGGTCCGACATGGATATTAAACCGCTATTCGTCGCTTATTGATGAGATATGGCGTAAAGCAAAGCGCATACGCACTCTTGAAGAAAACGGTGAAAATAACTCTCTTATAAAAGAGGGCAGAGATGTCGAATATATCGCGATAATAAATTATTGTATAATGTGTCTTATAAGGCTCGGAGATTACGGCTTGCCGAAAGACAGCGATGTTCTTGAGGACCTTTCAAGACTCGAAAGTGTTTCTGACGAAAAGCTTTTTGCGGCTTATAAAGACGTCGCGGCAAAAATCAGAGAACTTCTCCGCCGTAAAAATACCGATTACGGTGACGCGTGGAAAAGTATGGGGATTTATTCTATGACAGACCAGGTAATAATCAGGGTTTACCGCATAAAAACAATGCTCGCGAACGGCGGCAAATGTGAAATTTCGGAAGGTATTGACGCGCAGCTTCAGGATATTATAAATTATTGCGTTTTTGCTCTAATTAAGCTTGAGTTTTAGAAAGCAGGGCAATAATAATCCGAAAAACGAAAAAGAAAAACGCAGCCTTTTTAAACCGGGGCTGCGTTTTAACGTTTAATACTTTTTTGAAAGAAGCGCAAGCTCGGTTTCTTTAATGGACTCAAGCGCCCGTACCGAGCGGTTATATACTACATAGAAATAAAGTGTATCTACAATTGCGAGCTGCGCGATACGTGAGTTAAGACCAAGTATATTATACTTTGTTTCATCGGAGGAAGTGGAAAGCACAATATCGCTGTGCCTGAGAATAGGAGATTTCCCGATATTTGTAACGGCAATAGTTGTGGCTCCGTGGTCTTTTGCCGTTTTTAAAGCATCGACAATATCTTTTGACGAACCCGAATGCGAAATTGCGATGGCAATATCGCCCTCTTTAAGATGCGAAGCGGCTATAACCTGCATATGGTTATCGGAATAAGCAAAAGCGTTAAGCCCCGCGCGAAGCAGTTTGTGACTCGTGTCAAGAGCAACCGAAGCCGAATTTCCGAGACCGAAAACGACGATTTTATTTGCTGAGCAAATTTTATCTGCCGCAATGGCAAGACTGTCGGGATTTAATGATTGTTTCGTTTTTTCAAGCGAAAGATATATGTCGTTACATACTTTTTCATATATACAAAAAGCGCTGTCTGTTGGTTTTATATGGTTGCTTACGGTGTTTCCGCCGCCTTCGGAGGCAAGAGATATTTTAAGCTCCTGATAGCCCGAAAGCCCCAGCCTTTTTGAAAAACGGACAATGGTAGCCTCGCTGCAGCCGCAAAGCTCGGCAAGCTCAACAATGGAAAGAGATATTATTTCTCCCGGATTATCGTTTATCCAATCGGCAATTCTCTTTTCTGCTTTTCCCATTTCGGCATATTTAAGCTTAATATTTAATGATGTTTTATCCATAATAATATCCTCAAACTTTATTTTTTAACAATAAATATTATATATCAAAAAAAAATTTTTGTCAAATCAAAAAAATTTTAAAAAACTATTGAAAAAATTTTCATAATATGATATAATGTAGTTACAAAAAGAGCCGTGAAAATGAAAATTTTTTTCAAAAAGGCAAAAAATATTATAAAGAAGGAGAAAACAATGAACGATTTTTTATTTGACATGATTGCAACGGAGCTTGAGGACGCAGTCGGTAAAGAAAACTGCTCCACAAGGACAATTGACAAAATCACTCACAGCGTTGACTATTTCTGGCTGTCAAGAATGTGGGCGGACCGTGGGCTCAGAATGCCCGAAGGTGATTTTATAGTAGCTCCCAAGGACGCGAAGGAAACCTCTGCGGTGCTTAAAATCGCGAATTACTATAAAATTCCCGTTACCACCTGGGGCGGCGGCGGCGGTACGCAGGGCGGCGCCATACCGGTTTGCGGCGGTATTGTTCTTGACACAAAAAGAATGAACAAAATTTATGATTTCAACGAAAAAGGTATGTACATAGAGTGCGGCACAGGCGCTATATATAAGCATATCGAGTGGGCGGCAAACGAAAGAGGCTATGCGACAATGCATTATCCGTCATCGCTCACCTGTTCAACAGTCGGCGGTTTCCTTGCTCACAGAGGTATTGGCGTATCCTCCACAAAGTACGGCAAAATTGACGATATGGTGCTTCAGATGGAGGTTGTACTTCCAAACGGTGAAATTATCGAAACTTCACCTGCTCCCAAGCATGCCGCGGGTCCCGACCTTAATCAGATATTCATAGGCTCGGAGGGTACTCTCGGTATTATGACAAAGGCGCAGATGAGAATTTACGACCAGCCCGAGTCAAGGCAGTTCAGAGGCTTCTTGTTCCATAATATGACAGACGCCTTTAATGCAGGCAGAGAGCTTTTGCAGAAGTTTAAACCGTCTGTTATGAGGCTTTATGATGAAGCTGAAACGGCGTCACTTATCAAGAAAATTGTCGGCGTTGAGAAAAAAGGCGCGTTTATGAATATTGCCATTGAAGGCGTAAAAGAAATGGTAGAGCTTGAGAAGAAAATACTTCTTGAAACTTTCGCAAAATACGGCGCTGAAGATTTAGGCAGCGAGTACGGTGAGAAATGGTGGAAAGAGAAGATTACTTTCTTCTATCCCGGTCATATGATGGATATTCCGCAGTGCTTCGGAACAATGGATACAATTGCTCCTTACGATAAAATTGAAAATATCTATTGGAAAATGAAAGAAGCGATAGAAACCAACTTCCCGCAGGCTAAATTTATCGCGCATTTCTCGCATTGGTATGAATGGGGCTGTATGATTTACGACCGCTTTATTGTTGACGGAAAAGATGTGCCGAAGGACCCGCATGAGGCGCTTCGTCTTCATCAGTCAATCTGGAACTGCGGCGTAAGAACAGCTATCGCGAACGGCGGTGTCGTAAACGACCACCACGGTGTGGGAATCAAGCTTGGCAGACTTATGAAAGAGCAGTACGGACCGGCAATGCAGGTATTTGAAGGTATAAAGAAACAGCTTGACCCGAACGGCATACTTAATCCGTTTAAACTCGGACTTTAAAAATAAGCGAAACAGAAAGGAACGATAAAAATGCAATTTTCACAGAAAAGTAAAGAACATATGGACTCCTGCCGTTTTTGCTGGATGTGCCGTCACATATGCCCGATAGGCAACGCGACAGGTCTTGAAAGGAACACCGCAAGAGCGAGAGCGCTCGGACTTTCGCTTGTGGCGAGAGATGCGGTTGAATATTCGGAGGATATTATAAATAACGTTTATGAGTGTGCTCTTTGCGGAGCTTGCGTTAAAGAGTGCGTAACGGGATGGGACCCCGTAATGTTCGTAAAAGAGGCAAGACTCGGCGCGGCGCTTGACGGAAAGCTTCCGGATTACATACTTAAACTTATAGAAAATTTACAGAAAAAAGGCAATATTTACGGCGCAAAACAAAATGCGAAGATTAAAAAAGCCGCAAAAGAGCTTGGCGCGGCCGATACCCTTTTGTTTTTGGGAGAGGACGCCTTATATAAAGCTCCGGAGTGCGCTTTAAAAGCCATTGAGCTTTTAAAGAAGGCAGGCATAAGCTTTACCGTGCTTGAAAACGAGCCGTCGAGCGGATATTCAATGGATTTCATGGTAGGAGCGGCAGCCGAAACAAAGTCGGTTATGGAAAAATGTGCGTCCGAAATCTCAAAATATAAAAAGGTAATCTGCTATGACCCCGCCGACGCAAAGGTTATGAAAAGAGAATATAAAGAGTGGGGCATTAAGCTTAAAGCCAAGGTTGTGACATTTACCGAATTTTTGGCAGAAAGTATAAAATCGGGTAAGATAAAAGTTAAAAAGAGCAAGCTTACGTTTACTCCGCAGGATACTTTCCTTTTGGCGCGTGACCTTGAGGAAACGGAGCCGATGCGCAAAGTTCTTTCCGCATGCGGAAACTTGCGCGAAATGCTGTTAAACCGCAAAGACACCATGCTTGCGGGCAACCTTATAATGAATGAATATATGCCCGATGTTATGGAAAGAGTTGCGCAGGACAGATGGATAAACGCTGTAAATATGAACACGGAAAATCTTGTTACGGCTTGCCCGGCGGAATATGTGCTTCTTAAAAAGACAAAGCCCGAAAAGGTGAATATTTTGTCACTTGAAGAAGCTGTACTCAAATGTTTATAAAAAAATTTGATAAATGATATTTTTTGTGGTATAATTAAGCTTATATTATAAAAGGAGCGAAAAGTAAATGTTTAAAAGAGCATGGAATAAAAAATTCGGAAAATCCGAAATCTATACGTTTGCCGACAGTTATTGTCAGAAGGTTGAAATGGATATGTTAAGGCTTGCGGAGGGCGATGCAAAGTCTTACAGAGAAGAAGGAAAAGAATATGCGCTTGTAATTTTAGGAGGAAAATGCACAGTTAAAGGCGAAGGCTTTGAATTTAAAAACGCCGGAAAAAGAAAAGACGTTTTTGACGGTCCGGCAACCTGCATATATGTTCCTTGCAACAAGCCTTTCAGCATTACAGCCGAAACGGAGGTAAGTATTGCGGTTTGCAAATCTCCTTCCGATAAGGACTATGAGCCGAAAATAATAAATCCCGAAGATGTTATAATAAAAAATCTCGGAAAGCCCGGCTGGGAGCGTGAAGCTCATTTCATACTCGATGAGAGAACGGATGCTAATATGCTCTACATAGGCGAAGCTTTTGTTAAGGGCGGTCAGTGGGCAAGCTATCCGCCGCATAAGCATGATGATGACAATATGCCGACAGAAGCCGCAACAGAGGAAATTTACTACTATGAGTTTAAAAAGCCGCAGGGCTTCGGTATCCAGAAGGTATATACCATGGAAGGTGATATTGACGAAACCTACACCGTAAAATCGGGTGATTTTGTTGAGATTCCGAGAGGATATCACCCATTCCATGCCGCTCCGGGCTATGACAACTATTATCTTTGGATAATGGCGGGCGAGGACAGAGGCTTCTTTATGACAACCGATGAGGAGCACGCGTGGCTTAACGGCTGAAGCGAAAATCTTACTCTGTGAAGGTGAAAAAATGGTAATATACAAAGTAAATGATAAGGAATTTGAGCAGTTCGGCAGAGTTCTTGATATTGACACAAAAGAAATAATTGAAACGGCAGAGAAAATTGAGCTTCCTGAAGAAGGTTCGCTTTACACGGCGTCGCGGGAGGATTTTGAAAATCTTCCCGTGGCACGCACGGTACGGGAAGAATGTTTCGGAGAGCTGCCTGTTCAGCTCGGATATTGTTACGGCCATAATGATACGCTGAACGCACTTGAGTGGCATAAGTGTTCGGAAGTTAATATTGCCGTTACGGATTTAATACTGCTTCTCGGTGATGTCCGTGATATTGAAAGCGGAAACAAATATAATTCCGAGAAAATAAAAGCCTTTAAGGTTCTTAAGGGCGAAGCAATAGAGGTATATTCCACAACGCTTCATTTTTGTCCTCTTGAAACAGAAAAAAGCGGTTTCGGTTGTGTTGTAGGTCTTGTTAAAGGAACAAATACTCCGCTTGATTTTGAACCGTATGACAGGCTGCTTTTCCGAAAGAATAAGTGGCTGCTTGCTCACCGTGAAAACAAGGCGCTTATCGAAAAAGGCGTTGTAAGCGGAATTTACGGGACAAATATAAAATTATAAGATTTGCGGAGGGACAGCATGAAATATTTACTTGGTATTGATTTCGGCGGCGGCGCGTCAAAAGCGACTTTGCTTTCATCGGAGGGCGAAGTGTGCGCTACGCACACTACCGAATATCCGACATATTATCCGGAGCCCGGCTATGCGGAGCAGCTTCCGTCCGACTGGGTAAAGGCAACCGTGGAAAATATTTCGGGCATATTGTCGGAAAGCGGAGTGAATCCCGAAGATATAATTGCCGTTTCACTTGATGCCGCGACTCATACAGCGGTTATTACGGACGAGAATTTTAATGTTATTCGTCCCGCGATATATTGGACCGATACAAGAAGCACGAAGGAAGTCCGCTTTTTAAAAGAAAATTACGGTGAAATTATAGAAAAGCAGGTGCTTCATAAGCCGGATACAATCTGGTCACTGCCGGAGCTTTTGTGGATAAAAAATAACGAGCCGGAAAACTGGAGCAAGGTACGGAAAATTCTTTTTGCTAAGGATTATGTACGCCATACGCTGACAGGCGACTATGTTACGGATTACATAGAAGCCGAAGGCAGTATGATGTTTGATATAGAGAAAATGTGTTGGAGCGAGGAGCTTTGCGGCGTGCTTGAAATAAGTACGGATATTATGCCGAAGCTTGTAAAACCTACCGATACCATCGGCAGTATAACGGCGGAAGCGGCAAAGCTTACAGGGCTTAAAGAAGGTACAAAAGTTATTTGCGGCACTACCGATACGGTTATGGAGGTCTTTGCTTCGGGAGCGGTATCAAAAGGACAGATGACAATTAAGCTTGCAACAGCGGGAAGAATTTGCGTTATAACCGATAAGCCTTATCCCGATATTAACCTTATAAATTATTCTCATATTGAAGACGGCCTTTTTTATCCCGGTACGGCAACAAAATCCTGTGCCGCTTCATACAGATGGTTCAGGGATACCTTTGGCGGTGATTATTCGGAGCTTGACAGCGGCGCCGAAAATGTGCCGATAGGCTCTGACGGGCTTATTTTTCATCCGTATTTAAACGGTGAGCTTACGCCTTACGCAAACCCGAAGCTTTGCGCTGATTTTGTAGGAGTCCGCGCGTTTCATACAAAGGCGCATTTTACAAGAGCGGTGCTTGAGGGGGTTGTTATGTCGATGCTTGACTGCAAAACGGCGCTCGACAGCCTTAATATCGAGCATTCGGACCGTGCGGCAATTATAGGCGGCGGCGGAAAAAGCCCGCTTTGGAGGCAGATGCTTTCGGACGCTCTCGGTTTTAAGCTTGTCACGATGAAATATGCCGATTCTTCTTTTGGCAGCGCAATGCTTGCCGGTGTTGCAGCAGGCGTATTTGAAAGCCCGGAGAAGGCAGTTGAAAAATGTAATAAGGTTGTAAGCGAAACCTTGCCAAACCTTGAAAATACCGAAAAATACAAGGAGCTGTTTAAAAAATATAAAGCAGTTCAAAAAGCGCTTGAACCGATATATGAGGGTAGATACTAAATGAAAATATTAGTCTGCGTTAAGGTTATAAAGGGCGAAATAAATGTGTTTGACGAATCGGCGCTTGAATGTGCGCTTAAAATGTCGGACGATGTAACAGTTATATCAATGGGTCCGAAATCCTGCGAAAACGCGCTTTTGCCGCTTACAAGGCTCGGCGCGAAGGTAAAGCTCATAAGCGACAGCGTTTTTGCCGGTTCCGATACGCTTGCGACCGCGTATGTTTTGTCCGAAGCGTTAAAGAAAGAAAGCTTTGACCTTATTTTATGCGGCAGACAGAGTACCGACGGCGACACGGCGCAGGTCGGCCCGATGCTTTCGGAAATGCTGGGCTTGCCGCTTATAACAAACGCTTTTGAAATAAAAGCAGAGAAGAAAAGCGTAACCGCGAAAACGCGTCTGGGAGAGGAAAAAGCGAAGCTTCCGGCGCTCGTAACGCTTGAACGCGGATACATTTTACGTTTTCCGAGTATTTTTTCAAAACTCACCGCGGTTGAAATTATTGATAACAGCACGCTTTTGTGTGATACGGAAAAATGCGGGCTTAAAGGCTCGCCTACAAGAGTGCTTAAAACTTTTGAAAATGACCGCGGCAGAAGAAAATGCAAATTCATAAGCCGCGATGAGTTGATTCCTCTTATAGAGGAGCTTAAAAAGAAGGAAAGAGCGGCAGAAAGCACGAACGAAAGTGAAATTAAGCTGAAAAGCGTCTGGGCAGTTGGTGAAAAGGTGCTTGAAAAAGCAAGAGAAATAGCGGACGAAGTTGTTTTGATTGAGGAGCAAAATCCGAGAAAGATAGCACAGCGCGCCATAAGAGAAAAGCCAAGTGTGATTTTATGGAATGCCGACCTTACGGGCAGAAAAAACGCGCCGATTGCGGCAGCAATTCTTAAAACGGGGCTTTGTGCCGACTGTACGGCGCTTGAAACGGACGGTGAGCTGCTTTATATGTATCGCCCCGCGCAGGGCGGAAACATAATCGCGAAAATAAAATGCCTCAGTCTGCCTCAAATGGCGACTGTCAGAACAAAGTCGGAAAGTGCCGATATTATTGTTTCGGGAGGCAGAGGAGCCGCGGAAAGCCTCGATAAGCTGTGGGCTTTCGCGGAGAAAATCGGCGGCGAACGCGGCGCGTCGAGAGGACTTGTCGATTTGGGCAAAATGCCTTATGAAACGCAAATAGGCTTAACGGGTAAAACCGTAAGCCCAAAAATATACATTGCGGTCGGAATATCCGGCGCGGTGCATCACACCTGCGCCATAGAGGGAGCCGAAACGATTATTGCGGTCAATCCCGATAAGGACGCGCGTATTTTTGATTATGCCGATTACGGCATTACAGAAAAATGGTAAAATTATGAATTGTGTTTTGCCTTAATGTTTTCGGCTATCATCATATCCTTAACTTTCATAAGCCTTATCTGATTTGCACGCTCGTTTTCGGACAGCTTCATAGTAATATATTTAATATCTGCCTGCGCCTGCGGAATAGTAACGTGCTCAAGCGCGTTTACACGCCGGCGCGTTTTTTCTATTTCGTCCGCCATAAGCCGGCAGGCATGTTCCTTGCCCGCAAGCTCAAGCATTTCCGGGATAATATCGCAAAGCTCGCGGGTTGCCGTATCGAGTGACGACGCCGTAAACGCGTAGCCGTAAGAAGGAACGCTGTTGTAGCTTTTCATTTTCAGAGAAGGAATGTCAACGCTCATAATGTTTTTTATTTCAGCGTCAACGGTAAGCTCGTATTTTGGGGCAGCAAGCGCTGTACTCACCGCTTCCTCGGACATTTCCGCCTGTGCGGCGGCAAAAGCCTTTCCCGATAATTCAAGCTTTTTTTCAACTTTTTCACGAAGGCTGATACACTCGTTAATCATTTCAAGAAACTGGCGCATAAGCTCGTCTCTTTTATCTTTTAAAAGTTTATGACCGCGCATGGCGGTAATAAGCTTCTTTTTTGTTTTGGTAAGCTCCATTCTGGTTGGAGTAATCATTTTTGTAAGCCCGCCTTTCTGCCAAAGTTTTCGCGCGGATATAGCCTACGCTTCATAATACATATCAAGATATTTGTCATCAATACGTTTAAGCTCGCTTCTCGGTAACATACGAAGAAGCTTCCAGCCTGTTTCAAGTGTTTGCTCAATGCTTCTGTCAGACGAAAATCCCTGCGAAACATATTCTTTTTCAAAGGCATCGGCAAATTTAGCGTATAATATATCAAGTTCCGAAAGGGCAGCCTCGCCGAGAATTGTCATAAGCTCTTTTGCGTCTTTGCCTCTTGCGTAAGCCGAAAAAAGCTGGTTCATGGTGTTGGAATGGTCGGCACGTGTTTTACCCTCGCCAATACCCTTATCTTTAAGCCTTGAAAGTGACGGAAGTACGTCGATAGGGGGCATAATGCCTTTTCTGTACAGCTCACGGCTTAAAATTATCTGTCCCTCGGTAATGTAACCCGTAAGGTCGGGAATGGGGTGAGTTTTATCGTCTTCGGGCATTGTAAGCACGGGAATCATTGTTATTGAGCCGTTTTTGCCTGTTTGTCTGCCCGCGCGCTCGTAAAGAGTCGCAAGGTCGGTGTACATATAGCCGGGATAACCCCTTCTTCCGGGGACTTCTTTTCTCGCCGCGCTTATTTCACGAAGCGCGTCGGCGTAGTTTGTTATATCGGTTATAATAACAAGCACGTGCATGTTTTTTTCAAAAGCAAGATATTCTGCGGCGGTGAGCGCCATACGGGGAGTTGCTATACGCTCGACGGCAGGGTCGTTTGCAAGATTGATGAAAAGCACCGTTCTGTCAATCGCGCCTGTATCTTTAAAGCTCTTTATAAAATAATCGGATTCCTCAAAGGTTATACCGACAGCCGCAAAAACAACGGCAAACTCATCATCGGTGCCTCTGACCTTTGCCTGCGCCGCGATTTGAGCTGCAAGCTCCGCGTGCGGAAGACCGGAAGCTGAAAAAACAGGAAGCTTCTGACCTCTTACAAGAGTATTAAGCCCGTCAATAGCGGATATACCCGTTTCTATAAACTCTGACGGATACGCTCTCGCCGCGGGGTTCATGGGAAGACCGTTTATATCAACTCTTTTATCGGGTATTATAGCGGGTTTGCCGTCAATAGGATTACCGAGACCATCAAAAATACGTCCCAGCATATCTTCAGATACACCAAGCTCCATACTGTGACCTAAAAAATGTACCGCCGAGCCCGAAAGATTTATGCCGGCTGAATTTTCAAAAAGCTGAACAAGAGCATTGCTGCCGTCAATTTCAAGGACCTTGCATCGGCGGGTTTCGCCGTTTGAAAGCTTAATTTCACCAAGCTCATCGTAGGCGATATCCTCAACGCCCGTAACAGTCATAAGCGGGCCCGCAACCTCTTTTATTGTTCTGTATTCCTTGGGCATCAGTTTTCGCCTCCTTCTTTAAGCGCCGAAATTTCTGTAATAATTTCAGCGGATATAGCTTCATAATCCTCTTTTGTTTTTTGTGTATATTTATAACGACCGATTTTTTCTCGTACCGGCAGCTTTAAAAGCTCGTCAATTTTTACACCTTTTGAAAGAGCTTCCTCCGAATTTTTATGAAATTCAAGAATAAGCTTCATCATATAAAGCTGTTTTTCAAGAGGAGTATAGGTATCTACCTCATGGAAGGAGTTCTGATGAAGGAAATCCTCACGCACAGAACGCGCCGTTTCCATTTTAAGCCTGTCGGAAGCGCCGAGAGCGTCCATACCGACCATTTTTACAATTTCGTCAAGCTCGGCTTCCTGCTGCAAAAGAAGCATCATTTCCTGACGAAGCTTCATCCAATCCTCAGAAACATTTTTCTTAAACCAATCCGTCAGACCTGTAAGGTAAAGTGAATAACTGTTAAGCCAGTTTATTGCCGGGAAATGACGTTTGTAAGCAAGCGCCGCGTCAAGCCCCCAGAACACTTTTACAATACGAAGGGTTGCCTGTGAAACAGGCTCGGAAATATCTCCGCCCGGAGGCGAAACCGCGCCGATAACGGAAAGCGCGCCTGTTTTTTCCTCGCTGCCGAGGACACTTACCATACCCGCGCGTTCATAAAACTGCGCAAGGCGGCTGCCAAGATACGCGGGATAGCCCTCCTCGCCGGGCATTTCCTCGAGACGGCCCGACATTTCACGCAGCGCTTCTGCCCATCGGGAGGTGGAATCCGCCATGAGAGCGACGCTGTAGCCCATGTCACGGAAATATTCCGCGATTGTAATACCTGTGTATATTGAAGCTTCTCTTGCCGCAACGGGCATATCGGAGGTGTTTGCAATTAAAACGGTTCTCTGCATAAGCGAAGCCCCTGTTTTCGGGTCTTTAAGCTCGGGAAATTCGTTTAGAACGTCCGTCATTTCGTTTCCGCGTTCTCCGCAGCCGATATACACAACAATATCAGCCTCCGCCCATTTGGCAAGCTGATGCTGAATTACCGTTTTCCCGCTTCCGAAAGGACCGGGAACGGCTGCGACACCGCCCTTTGCAATCGGGAAAAAAGTATCAACAACACGCTGCCCTGTAATAAGCGGAATATTAAGAGAAAGCTTTTTTTTGTAAGGACGACCTTTTCTTACAGGCCATTTTTGCATAAGAGAAATTTCTTTCTCTCCGTTTTCCGTTTCAATTACGGCAACTGTTTCCGTAACGGTAAAATCACCGCTTTTTATGTCCTTAATCTTGCCGCTTATTTCCGGAGGAACCATAATGCTTTGCGTTACGACTTCGGTTTCTTTGACTGTACCGAGAACATCGCCGGCCTGCACAGTATCGCCGATATTTACCTGCGGAACAAAAGACCATTTTATATTTCTGTCAAGGCTGTCAACCTCAACGCCGCGCGCAAGATTGTTGCCGCTTACCTCCATTATTTTTTTGAGAGGTCTTTGAATACCGTCATATATACCGCCAATAAGACCGGGACCAAGCTCAACCGAAAGCGCCGCTCCTGTGGTTTCAACAGGCTCGCCCGGTTTAAGACCGGAGGTTTCCTCATATACCTGAATTGACGCGGAGCCGCCGTGCATCTCAATAATTTCGCCTATAAGATGCTCGTTGCTTACTCTTACCACGTCAAACATATTGGCATCCTGCATATCGTCCGCAATAATAAGCGGACCCGCAATTTTTCTGATTTTTCCCATATTTACATGTCCCTTTCTGATTTTTTATTGGAACGTTTTTTACCCTAAAATATCGGCTCCCGCCGCTTTTTCAACCATTCCGTGAAGCTCTCTTGCGCCTTTTCCAAGACTTCCCGAAGCGTCCGGTATAACAAGTACGGCAGGAAGCGGAGATGTCATAAGTGAACGGATTTCTTCATTATCCGAAAAGGTTTCTGTTATAAAAACAACGCCGTAACCACCGTTTAATACTTTTTTAAACGCCTCAAGCGCCTGCGCGGGTGTATCGGCGGCATAAATGTCAGCTCCCGCTGCCGAAAAGCCGTAAATACTGCCAAAAGGCCCGATTGCCGCGGCACTATACGTCATAGCTCATAACCACCCTTCGTTTTATAAACTCATTATTCACACCGTTTGTTTTACAAACAAGAATCAGTCGTAAAAGAGATATTTCATTTTCAAGATTAATTATATAATTTATTGTGGGCGCCGGAGAAAAAATATTATATTTTTCCGGCTTTATTGTCGTTATAATTTTTTGCTTTGCCTGGATGTCAATATTATCGGCAGTGACATCGGAATATCCGCAGCCGTTTAAAAAATCATTTAAGGTTTTTTTGTCGGAGCAGGCTTTTATAAGCGCAGCTTTCGGAATATTTGCTCCTTCGGCAAGTGCCGTATCTAAAAGCTCGGTGTCATCGCCTGCGAAACGCAGAGCAATTTTTATATTTGACACTGTTACAAATTCGCGCGCGTACTTTTTTAAAATTTCGTGTTTTGTTTTTTCACCGAACTTTATAGCCGCATCCATACATGCGCGGTCAATAATTATATCCGAAAGCCGTCCGTCACCGGTACGAATAATCGTTTTATAAGCTTCTTTCGCCGCATCACGGCAATATTCGGGAAGAGCCTCGTATTTGCCGGCATTTATTTTTTCTTCAAACTCCTCGCCCGAAACAAGCGCTTCATCAACATAAAGCTTTCCTATTGTATGAGGAGCGTACAGCTTTTTTACAGCCGCTTTAAGATTATGAAAAGTTTTTTCGTAAAATAAAATCTCAATTTCTTTGGGATTTTCAATAAGCTCGGAAATAATTTTTTGTTTTTTCTGTTTAGCGTTTAAAATAATTTCTTCCGCGTTTTCGCCTTTATATCCAAAGGAGTTGAGCATTTTTACGCAGTCATCGGCAGATTTGCACATAGCCAGCGCTTCGGCATTCTGCCTGCTCATAAGCCCTCCCTCAAGAGCGCTTACTCTTGCCGACGTATAGGTGTAATCCATTGGCAAACTCTCCTTTCTTTTTGCTGTTTTTTAAAGCCTTATTTAAAAAGTATATCGGCAGCTTTGTCGCAAAGTTCGAGAAAGCCTGAATCAAAAAGCCGGTCAAACGAACAGTTTTCGATTTTTTCGCCGTCGGGATAAGGATATGCCAAAGTAAAACCTTTTTTAAAGCTGTCGGAGCTTTGCCCGATTTCAAGAAGGCAGCCCGCGTCTCCGGCAATTTTTTTAAAACTGTCTAAAAAGCTTTCGGAAATATTATCTCCGCTTGAAAAATGCGCGACGCAGCGTCCGCTTTTAATATTTTTTTTAAGCAGCCCGAGAAGCAGTGTTTCGTATGCTTCACCGCTTAAATTCATAAGCTTTTCTTTTGCGGCGGAAAGCATATTTCCGACAATTTCCTGCTTTGCCGAAAGAAGCAGCAGACGCTTTTCGGCATTTATTGTATCGGCAGTATTTTTTAAAATACGTGCCGCTTCGATTTCGGTATTTTTTAACAGCTCGGAACTTTCGGCGTCGGAGGTTTCTTTTGCCTGAAGCATAATTTTTTCCGTTTCTGCTTTCGCTTCCGCCTTTATAGCACTTATTTCCTCGTCGGCGCTTTTCAAAATTCCGTTTACTATATCAGATAATCCGTTCAAGGCTGTTACCTCCTTTTGCCTTAACCGATTTTTATTGCCGTAATAGAGAGAATTGAAATAAGAAGTGATAAAATCGCGTATGTTTCAACCATTGCGGGGAAAAGCATAGCTTTACCGAATTGGTCGGGCTTTCTTGCTATTATTCCTATACCCGCCGCAGAGGTTTTACCCTGATATATACCCGAAATAAGACCTACAACACCGATGGGGAGACAAGCCGCGAGAATTTCAAGACCGACAGTTACGGAAACATCCGCGGCGTTTCCGCCAAGCAAGCCTATGTTTGAAAGCGTAATAAAGCCGACAAGCAAACCGTATATACCCTGTGTGCCAGGCAAAAGCTGCATAATAAGCACCTTCGCAAATTTTGACGGGTCCTCCGTGACAACGCCCGAAGCCGCCTGACCCGCGATACCTACACCTATTGCCGAACCCGCACCCGCAAGAAATACTGCAACGGCAGCACCCAAAATTGCATAAACAAGACCCATAATAAAAAACTTCCTTTCGTTTTTATAATTTATATTTTTTCTTCAATATTAACATATTTTGTGTTTTCTTTAAACGGTGAAAATTTCTTTCCGCCGCCTTCGTAAAACTTGCCGAAAAACTCGACATATTGCAGCCTGTTTGTATGTTCCGCCGCCTTCGTAAAACTTGCCGAAAAACTCGACATATTGCAGCCTGTTTGTATGGACATAAGCTCCCAGAAGGTTTATTGCAAGGTTAAACGTATGACCGAAAATAAACACGGCTATAAACAGTATTAAGCCGAATACGCTTTTGCCTGCCATTGAGCCCATTTGGTTTATAACCGAGGCAATAACGCCTGTCGCAAGCCCCAGGGCAAGAAGCCTCGAATACGAAAGCAAATCGCTGAGCCAGCTTGTTATATCATAAAGCCCGTATGCCCCTTTGGCGAGCCGTTTGCCTATATTTTTGGAAGGTCTGCCGGCAGTTAAAAGAATGATTACAGCGCCGACTGCCGCCATAATTTCCGCAATCAGACTTCCAATCTTTCCGAGAGGCAGAGCCGAGCCCGACAGAGAGGCGTATATTGAGCTTTTTAAAAGCATCAAAAGAAGCCCTGCAAGCAGTAAAAACCATGAAACAACGTCAAAGAAAAAGGCTTTGTAATCCTTTTGTTTAATCAGCGTAAAGCCTTTTATGCCAAGCCCGGTGAAAAGATGAATAAGTCCAAACAGCATGGAATACAAAAGCAGCTTCATAGGGTTGTTAATCGGCACAAACCAAAGCGCGGGAATAACAGGCTTATTTGCTGTCCTTCCAAGAAACACGCGGGAAATCACATCGGGAGCGTCTCCGAAATATCCTCCAAATAAAATCCCCCAGAAAAGTGTTGACAAACCGCAGTACATAAACATACGCACGGATTTTTTCATTGATTCTTCCATTGCGGGAAATTTCTTCAGCATAAAGAAGCACGCAAGAGATATTATCAGACCGTACGCGGCGTCAGACAGCATAAGTCCAAACAGGAAAATGTAAAATACAGACATTATAGCCGTAGGGTCAATCTCACCTTTTTTGGGAAGCCCGAAAGATTCGAGCACTCCTTCAAAAGAGGAAGGTATTTTACTGTTTTTAAGCAGTACGGGGGCATCGCTTGCAGCTTCCTCCTCAACCACCGCTCCATACTTTTCCGACATAACGGAGCAAACCTTTGCCGTCTCATACGCGGGAATATATCCGCTTAAAAAGAAGGTTTTTTCGGATTGCGGAACGTTGTCTAAAACACGGTATTTTTCAGCTCTTATTCTGTAATAATCCGAAAGTATGCAAAAGGCGTTTCTTCTTCCCGCATAGGTTGCGATTTCCGCGTTTTTGCTTTCAATTTCATTATTTAGAGATTGTATTTCGTTTTCAAGCTCGTTTTTATATTCGGAAGGAAGCCCTTTAAAGCTCAGCGGCGGCAAAGCAAAGCCGATTTTTCTTAAATTATCCTTGACCTTTGCCGCTGTTGCCATATCGGAAATTACACCTATATAGCGGTTGTTTTTATCCTTTGAAATTTCTTTAAAATCCGCTTTTAAATCAGTCAGTGCGGAGAAAATGATTTCATCTGTTTCGGCGGCAGGTAAGCTGCCGAAAAAAACCGCGGTTGTTTTTGTACCTTTTATATTAAAAGGAACGTCGAGAAGCAGCCACGGAGACAGCGCTTCAATATCGCTCTCAAGCTTTAAAATTTTCCCACGGCAGGCGCTTATTTCATTTTTGAGAGATATAACGGCGGAACATTCGTTTACAAGCTGCTTCCTGTCCGCAATTATTTTTTCATATTCTTTACGTGTTATAAATTTCTTGCCTGCAAGTGAGGAAAATGCAGGTTTTTTTATATCGCAAAATTCGTCAAGCGTTTCGATTGCGAGGTCGGCGTTTAACGCGTTTCTCTCAAAGATAGCGTGTCTTCCCGCAGTATCCTTTTTTTTGAGGTCTTCGTCCTCAAAAGGCGTAAAATCAAGCTCTGCCGCACCGCTGCTTTGCAAAAACTCAAGAATTTGCTTTCTGCTACTTTGCGGCGCACAAAGATTTATACGCTTCATTTCGGTTACAGCCACGTTTGCTCCTTCCTTTCGGTATATTTTTAAAATATCAGAATAAAGTATTCATAACAAGGGCGTCAATATCAGCCTGTTTTTCGGACGCTGCCGCCTTTAATTTTTCAGCTTCCGCATTTGCCTGCGTAAGCGCTTCGGATATAGCTTTTTCACGCTCTTTTTCGGCGGATTTAAGGCGATTTTCGGCGGCTTCTTTTGCCTTGACGCGGGCACTGTTTATATAATTTTCTGCTTCTTCGGCAGCTTTTTCAAGATTTGCCGAAGCTTCAAGCTTTGCCTGTTTTATTTTTTCTTCCGCGTCAGATTCGGCTTTTTTTACCTCGTCAATCATTTCTTTAAGCATTATTTTTCGCCTCCGTTACTTCTTTATGGTATCTGTTTCCGTAAATTGCTTATATTATAGCATATTGTTAAAAAAAAGTCAATGGTCAAACAAAAATTTTTTGTGTGGTTTTGGAAGTTTCACAGCATTTTGCTATATTTAATATAATATATTAATAAAACATATTTTTTATCCGCAAAAATGAGGTGTTTTCTATGCGTATGTGCGACGCGCATTGTGATACGATTATGAAAATAGATATAGGTGAAAAATTTGATTTTTCATTTGAAAAAGCGGCTTCCTGCGGCGGTTTTTTGCAAATTTTCGCCTGCTTTACCGAGGACGGAGAAAAAGACGCGTATTTTACAGCTATAAGAAAAATTAAAAGGTTTAACGATTTTTTAAAAACAAAGGAAAATTGTTTTCTTGCATATACACCGTGCGCCGCGAAAAAAATAACGGATTTGGGTGGTCTTGCCGCGGTATTATCACTTGAAAACTGCGCGTGTCTCGGAGATGAACCCGAAAATCTTTATAAATTTTACAATCTCGGTGTAAGAGTCATTACATTAACGTGGAACGAAGCAAACAGCTTTGCGAGCGGGTGCAACGAAAAAGGCGGTCTGACAAAAAGAGGCAGGGAGCTTCTAAGGATTGCGGGCAAGCTCGGCATTTTGGTTGATGTGTCGCATCTTAATGAGCAGGGATTTTATGAAGTCTTATCGGAGGGCGGCTGCAAAATTTTTGCTTCGCACAGCAGCTGCGCCGCATTGGAGGATAATCCCCGTAATCTGACCGACCTGCAGATACTCAAAATATATTCGCGCGGCGGAATTGTCTGTGCTTGTCCCAACCCGCCTTTTTTAAACGGAAAAAATGAAGCCGAAAAAAGCGATTTTGCAAGGCATTTGCGCCATATTTTAAAGCTTACGGACGGAATGGGAGGTATCGGCTCGGATTGTGACGGAACGGCTTTTTGCTGCAACGGACTTAAAACCACGGGTGATTATATAGATTTCAGTAATTTTTTAAAAGAAAAGGATTTTAAAAATTATGAAATTCAAAACATTTTTTCTTGCAATTTCGAGCGTTTTTTTAATATTTTTGACAAAAAATGAAATTTTTTAAATTTCCTATTGCATTTTTGCGAAATTTGTGGTATTATATATATAGTGGATAGTATCCGCTTATTATTTTTTTGTAAAAGACTGTTTTAAATAAAATGAAGAGGTGAATTTTTTTTTTATTTCAAAAAAAGCGTTGGCGGTGAGTCCGTCATCAACGCTTGCAATCAATTCCAAATTCAAAGCGTTAAAGGCACAGGGGCTTGATGCCGTAGGCTTCGGCACGGGTGAGCCTGATTTTGACACTCCGGAAAATATAAAAAATGCCGCCAAAGCGGCTCTTGATAACGGTTTTACCAAATATACGCCGGCTTCGGGTACGCCGGAGCTTAAAAAAGCCGTTTGTTATAAGCTTAAACGTGATAACGGGCTTGATTATGAGCCTTCACAGATTGTAATTTCAAACGGCGCGAAGCATTCTTTAATGAACGTGTTTACCGCTATATGCGACCCCGGTGATGAGGTTATTATTCCCTCTCCCTATTGGGTGAGCTATACGGAGCTTGTTCGTCTTGCGGACGGCGTGCCGGTTATTGTACATACTACGGAAGAATCGGGCTTTAAGCTAAACCCCGACGATTTTGAAAAGGCGATAACACCCAAAACAAGGGCAATTATAGTAAACAGTCCCAGCAACCCAAACGGTATGGTATATTCCGCGGAGGATTTAAAAGCCATTGCCGACGTCGCGCTCAGACACGGGCTGTATATTGTTTCGGACGAGGTTTACGAGCATATTGTGTATGACGGTCATAAGCACGTAAGCATAGCTTCCTTCGGACCGGAATATAAAGAAGCTACCATTGTTGTAAACGCCGTTTCAAAAACCTACGCTATGACAGGCTGGAGAATAGGCTATACCGCTTGCGGCGCGCCGCTCGCGAAGGCAATGGCAAGTATTCAGAGCCATTCGACTTCAAACCCGAACTCAATTGCGCAGGCGGCGGCAACAGCGGCGCTTATGGGCGACCTCAGCGCGGTTGCGGAAATGAGAAAGGCTTTTATCGAAAGACGTAATTATATGTATAAACGTATAAACGCTATGGAGGGTGTGTCCTGTACTCTTCCCGAAGGCGCGTTTTACATTATGATGAACATATCAAAGCTGAAAGGCAAAACCTTTTACGGTAAAAAAATAGAAACAAGTGACGATTTCGCGGATATTTTTCTTGAAAAAGCGCTTGTTGCCGTTGTGCCGTGCAGCGGCTTCGGCAATGATGATTTTATACGCTGGTCGTACGCGACATCAATGGAATCAATAGTAAAAGGTATGGATAGGCTTGAAAAGTTTTTAAAAGGCGAGCTTTAAATTAAACTTTTTTAAATAAATATTTGTACTCGCGGGGAACGCTACAAGAGCAGAAGTGGCTGCAATCCTTATGCGGTTTATTGAAAACGCCAAATAATTTATAAAAACTATCTAAATAAAGATGGCGAGGAGTAATCCTCGCCGTTTTTTTGTTTTATTTAATAATAAATGAACTTGGCGGAAATCCCGTATATTTTTTAAAATACATAGAAAAATGACTTATGTTGTTCCAGCCTGTTTTTGCGGCAATTTCCGTAATACTGTGATTTCCAGAATTTAACATATTGATTGCGGCATCAATCCGGCAGCCGACAAGATATTTGTGCAGCGATTGCCCGGTATGTTTTACAAAAAGCCTGCCTATGTAGTTCGGATGATAATGGAAAAGTTTGCCGATAGAGTTGTTTGTAAGCGGTTCCGCATAGTGCAGATTAACATAACTTATTATTTCCGAAATCATATTATCGGGTTTGGTGTTTATAATATGTTTAAATATTTGTGATAGCGCAAGCGAAAAATACGCGTTTAGTTCGTTTCGGAAATAAAGGGGTTTTTCGGCATAAAGCTTTGACATATTTAAAAAGAAAGGCTCAAGCCCCGAAACGTTAGTTTTGAATGGCACGTTAAGCTGTGGTAAATCGGCAAAATGTATAATGTAGGGAAGTTTTTTTTCTACCGAAAAAAGCAAAGGAATTGCAAATTCCGGTCTTTCGGAGTTATTCAAATAATCAAAATTTATAAGATAAAAGGAGCTGTTTTTTTTGCTTTCCATTCTATAAGGAAACATCGGCGGAATTATCAGGACATCATTTTTTTCAAGCGTTGTGAGGTTACCGTTTACGGTTAAAACAAGCTGCCCTTCCTTTATATAAAACAAACGGCAGTCCTGCGCATAAGAGGTTTTTTTATATAGGCAGGGATCACCGTTACGATAAGCCGCAAACCTTACAAAAGGGTTTATTTTTGTTGAAAAAATTTCCATACAAATCACCTTAAAAAGTTTATTTTTTATAAAATATTATTTATATTCTGTATAGATTATATCAGATTTTTATGATAAAATCAATAGCGAATAGAAATAATAAAAGGGAGAGTGGCAGTAATGAAAGCCCGATTTATTTATTTTGACGGCAGCGAAAGAACCGTCGATGTGCAGTGTAAAACGGAAAATGGTATAACGAAAGCGTTTTTGCCAAAAGAAGCGGCAGATGAGAGTGTACAGTATATTGATTTTTTATATGATTATTTTACCGCTAACGTTGGCGATGAAGGTTATTTTGTGACAAATCAGGCGGCGGACGGAACATTTATAACAAGGTTTATGGAGCGTGAGGACTGCGCTTTTTCAAAAGACCACAGTTTTATTGCCTGTTACGGTATAAACAAAGGAAAGGGCGGTACGCTTGCCATAGTTACCGGTATGAGATATGATTTCGGTATGGAAATAATGCTGAAAAATGGTATTTACAGCCTATATCCGCGGTTTTATATTGACGGAGATGAAATGTATGAGGATATATGTGTGGAATTTTATGAGCTTAAAGACGGCTCGTATTCCGCAATGGCGAGAAAATACAGGGAATTTCAGCTTACAAGAGGCGGATGCGTACCTTTAAAAGAACGTGCAGAAAAAGACGCGCGGCTTATGAAAGCGACAAAAGGCATTGAAGTGCGTATTCGTCAAGGCTGGAAGCCTGCGCCGAGTCCCGTTGAAAATCAGACGCCCGAAACAGAGCCGCCAATGCATGTAGCCTGCACCTTTGAGCGCGTAGGAGATATAGCGGATGAATTTAAAAAACGAGGTATTAATAACGCTGAATTTTGCCTTGTGGGATGGAACAGCGGCGGTCATGACGGCAGGTTTCCGCAGCTTCTTCCCGTTGAGCCAAAGCTCGGCGGCGAAAAAAAGATGACAGAACTTGTAAAGAAGCTGCAGAATATGGGCTTTGTCGTTGTTTGTCACGATGACGCGACAGCGGCATATACAATAGCGGACTGTTTTGATGAGGAATATCTGCTTAAAAATAAGGATTTAAGCCTTCACAAAAGACCATATTGCTGGTCAGGTGGCAGACCGCATAAAATTTGTCCCAAAAGGCAATATGAGCGTTTTGAGATAAGCAACCAGGAGCTTATAAAAAGATTTGGTTTTGAAGGCGTACATTATATTGATGTTATAACAATTTTGCCGCTTTTAAAATGCTATGACAAAAATCACCCGTTAAATCGCCGTGACAGTGCCGAATGGTACAGAAAAATAATGCGCCTCGCGCGTAAAAATTTTGGCGGTTTTGCGTCGGAGTCGGGATATGATTTTGGGGCAGCGGACACCGACTATGTTATGTATCCCGTCTATAAAACGGAGCCTGACGAAAACAATCCGCTGTGCGATAAATATGTGCCGTTTTGGCATATTGTATATCACGGAATTTTGATGTATAATCCTTGTACATTTACACTGAATTATACAGCGAAGGGTGTAAAAAACAGGCTTAAGTATTTTGAATGGGGCGGCAGACCGCTTGTTTGTTATTATGCGAATTTTGCTGTCGGAAACAACTGGATGGGACTTGAGGATTTTTTGACAGATACGGATGAGCAACTTAAAGACAGCGTGCGGAAAATCAAACAAATGGCGGAGGATTATGAGGAAATGAAACCAGAACGCTTTGAGTTTATCGAAAGTCACGAGGAAATCTCAGACGGAGTTTACAAGACGGTTTATTCAAACGGAACAGAGGTTGTGGTTGATTATAATAAGGAAACTTACAAAATAGAAAGAATGTAATAAAAATCAGTATTTTTGCACCGTTAATTCATGCGAAATTTGTAGAATTAACGGTGTTTTTTTATGTTACTGATAATTATGATATTGACTAATCAAAATAATTATAGTATAATTAAATTATATAGGTTTGTCTATTACTAAAAAAGGAAGGTGAATTTATTGAAAAAATTTGCATTTTTTATGTTAATTATTTTAACCTTTTGTTGTATGATGTCATTTGCGGACGCTGATTTTATCTCGCCCGAAGGCGCGGTTGATGAGGACGGAACGCTTATAGCATATGAAGTCGGTGTTGACGGCGTGCTTTCGATACCTGCCGTTATAAACGATGTTCAGGTTAAGAAGATTGCTGCTGACGTCTTTAAAGGGGCAAGTGTAGGCAGTGTGTATATCGGAGAAGGAATAGAAGAAATAGGAAACAGCGCTTTCTCGGCAAGTACGGCTGATTATGTCGATATTCCCGTAAGCGTTAAAAAAATCGGGGATTACGCTTTCAAAGATTGCGGTAATCTGACTTCTTTTTCCATATATTCGGACGATATTGTTTTCGGTAAGGAAGCTTTTTACGGGACAGGATATCTTCATATCGGAGTTCCCTGCACGGCAGACCTTTTAAGTCTTCACGATAACATTATTGACGCTAAGGGTGATGAAGATTTTACATTTGATATTATGCATACCGCGCTTGTTCCGAGTATGGTAGAAAAAGATATGTTCGGGCACAGTATGATTATCTGTAATGATTGCGGCTTTAAAGGAAGCGTTTATCTTGACAATGTTGTTTTACCGTTTGAAGATGTTTCAAACGATGCCTGGTATTATCCTTATGTGTCAACAGCTTATGAATTTGGCATTTTAAAAGGTAAAAGCGAAACGGTTTTTGACCCGAACGCTAATATGACGCTTGCGGAAGCTGCGAAAATAGCGGCTTGCATACATATGTATTTTACAGATGATGCTTATAATTTTGAGGCAGAAAGCGAAAAATGGTATGAGCCTTATGTGCAATATTGCTATGATAATAAAATTGTTGATGTTCATGTTAGCTTTGACTGGGAAAAGACAGCAACAAGAAGCGAGATGGCTTATTTGTTTTCAAGAGCGGATACGGGCGAATATGAACCGAATCCCGATGTACCGCTTACGGATATACCGGATGTAGATGATAAAACTTCGTTTGCCGAGAATATTCTCGCGCTTTACAGAAGGGGCATAGCAACAGGCAGCGACGAATATTATGCCTTTTGTCCGGACGCTTATGTTAAACGCTCGGAGGCAGCAGCTTTTATATCAAGAATTATCTGCTATGATATGAGAGTGGATTTGCCGAAGGGTTAAATTATAATAAAAATAAAAAGAGGAGGATATTTTATGGGTTTAGGAGATTTTTTTAAAAAAAAGTTTGGTAAGCAGATTTGTACGCTTTGCGGGAGTGAATGTGGAGTAATGCATCGCTCGAAAATTAAGGGCGGCGAATATGTTTGCAATATCTGTGAAAGGCAGTGCAGTAAATTTGTAAGACTTTCGGAGCTTACAAAGCCGGAAGTAAGCGGTCATATCGAGTATATGAAGCGCCAAGAGAAGCTGTATAACGAATGTTTTGTGAATGCGAAAAGGGATACATATCCATCGGCATTTCATAATCAGGCAATATCGTTTGCCGATGAAATCGGAATGTTTGAGATTATGGACAGAAATACTTCACAGAACAAGGTTAATCATGAGCTTTTCCGGTACGACCAGGTTTTGGGCTATGAGAGATATGTAGAAAAGGAAAAACCTACCGAGCCGGGCAAGCCTGAAATCTTTAAGGAAGCCGGTGTTAAAATACGTCTTGTTGGTATGCAGGACCATATCGAAAACGATATGGAAAAAGCAAATATGGGACTTCGTTCGCACCCTTACGTTAAAAGAGAAATTAAGGTTGTTTTCCATACAAAAGAGGGCGAAACGGATTATACTGATAACGCGGTTGCGCATTTTGACCATATTTTCGGTGTTCATGATAATGAAAGCGGCTTGTTCAGTCTTGGCATGAACAAAAAAGAAAAACGTGACCTTATGGCGGGTGTTGCGGCAGTCAAAACCGCAATGGCAGCCGTAAAGGTTGCAAAAGAGGGTGAAGAATCTCTTACAGAGGAAAAGAAAGCCGAAATTCAGAAGAATATGGAAGCTATGGAGGACGCCAAGACGGGCGGACTTGCAGAATATACAAGGCGTGCCGACGCGGCTGAAGAAAAAGCGTGGAATTAACAAAAAGGAGAAAAAGAAAAATGAAAAAATTATTGGCACTTTTATTGTTGGGCGTGATGATATTTTCACTTGCGGCATGCGGCGAAAAAACAGATGTTTCAAATGACGGACCGAACAGCACTGTAAGCGAAGACGACGAAGATGTTGTAAAGGAAATCAAGATGGTTTACGGCGACGATGAAACACCGATTACACTTCATAAGCCGAAAAACGCGTCGTTTACATTAGGCGCCGACAATCCCGAAGACGCCGGAGACCTTGTTGGACTTTCAGCCGACGACTATTCCTGGGACGCAGAAGTTATGGGATATAAAAACTATGGCGATATCGGAAGCAACGAGCCTTTTGTTGAATATTATTTCCTTGGCAAAGTTGTATCTGAGGATTACGAATCATATAATGAAGAAGCTGTCGAGCTTGGTATAAGCTACGAGGGTAAACCCGTAAAAGCTATCAGATACACATATAAAACAACCGATGATGACGAGGAATATTCGGAGTGTTTTGTAGGTTTTGAGTATGAAGGCAGTGATGACAGCGGTCTTATGGGAATTAAAATAGGCGATTTTGACGAGGACCTTTCGGACAGTGAGCTTAAAGAATTGTTCAGTGAGCTTTTTGGACTTTAAAATTAATAATAATACGGGAAAAGAAAATTTATGAAAAAATATCCCGAATAAACGAATAAAATTAAAGGCGGGCGGCACAGTTTTCTTTGAAACCGTGCCGCCCGATTATATATACCGAAAGTTACATAAGTATTCCGGCTTTTTTTAACACATCAAGCGCAAGATTGTTGTTTTCAACACGAAGAACAATGCAGGCACTGCCTTTTTCACGGGAGAAGAAGGCGTAAGAGTATTTAATGCTTATGTTATTTTCGGCAAGCACGGAAAGAATATTCGTAAGACTTCCCGGCGTATCGGGTACGGTCACCGAAAGAACGGTGATAAGCTTGCAGGGAAAATTGTTTGCCTGCAAAAGCATTGCTGTATCGTCCGGTCGGTCAACAATTATACGGAGTATGCCGTAATCCTGTGTTTCGGCAATAGAAAGTGCCTGAATATCAATGTTTTCATCAGCGAGAAGTTTGATAAACTCGGCAAGCTTTCCTGATTTGTTTTCAAGAAATACGGATATCTGGTTTATAAACATAATTTTTCCTCCTTTTTTTAATAAAGCTTACGGTTATCGATTACACGTACCGCTTTTCCTTCGCTTCTTGTAATGGATTTGGGTGAAACAAGATGAACCTTCGCTGTAATGCCGAGCATCGCACGAAGAGCCTCAACAAGCTTTTTTTCCATGGCGGAAATATCCGAAAGACTGTCGGTGAAAAGTCCTGTCGGCATTTCAACGTTAATGTCAAGAGTATCGGTGTTGTTTACACGGTCAACAACAATCTGATAGTTTGCGCTCATTCCGTTGTTTAAAAGGACGGTTTCAATCTGTGACGGGAACACATTTACCCCTCTTATAATGAGCATATCATCAGAACGTCCCATCGGTTTTGACATACGTACATGTGTACGTCCGCAGGAACAGGGTGCGTCATTTAAAACGCATATGTCACGGGTGCGGTAACGAATCATCGGGAAAGCTTCTTTTGTTATAGCCGTAAACACAAGCTCGCCCTTTTGTCCGTGCGGTAAAACTTCTTCGGTTACGGGGTCAATAATTTCGGCAATGAAATGGTCTTCGTTTATATGCATACCTTTTTGCTCTTCACACTCAAAAGCAACGCCGGGACCGGAAAGCTCTGTTAAGCCGTATATATCGTACGCTTTAATGCCGAGCTTGTCCTCAATATCGTGACGCATTTCCTCCGTCCATGCTTCAGCGCCGAATATACCGGCTTTAAGCTTTATTTTATCACGGGCGCCAGTTTCTGCCGCGCTTTCGGCAAGATAAGCCGCGTAGGATGGAGTGCAGCAAAGAATAGTTGCTCCAAGGTCTGTCATAAATTGGAGCTGGCGCTCCGTATTACCCGAAGACATAGGAAGCGTAAGACTGCCGACTTTTTGTGAGCCGCCGTTAAGACCGAAGCCGCCCGTGAACAGCCCGTAACCGTAAGCAACCTGCACAACATCTTCGTTGCTTCCGCCCGCGGCGGTAATGGCTCTTGCGCAGCAATCGTCCCAAAGGTCAATATCGTTTTGAGTATAAAAAGCGACAACACGCTTGCCTGTTGTTCCCGATGTTGAGTGAATCCTTACACATTCCGACAAAGGCTTTGCCAGAAGTCCGTAGGGATAAGCTTCACGCAAATCGCTTTTGCTTAAAAAAGGGAGCTTATGTAAATCCTCTACGCCACGAATATCATCGGGAGTAACTCCTTTTTCCTTCATTTTTTCACGGTAGTAAGGCACATTGTCATATACACGACGTATCTGCTTTACAAGCCGTTCGCTTTGAAGAGCATTAAGCTCATCGCGGCTCATTGTTTCAATTTCCGGTTGGTAATAACGTTTCAATTTTCGTCACCGCTTTCAAAAAAATTAATAAAAAAAACATCCACTTCTGATTTTTCCTCACGAAAAACAGCGGTGGATGTTGATTTACCGTTTTAAGCCCGTTTTGGAACAAGGCGGTAAAGCATACGATCCATCGCAACCGTAAAGACAAAATAAAAAGAAAATATTCGTTTCACTTAAGCTTTCCTGCCTTTCCAAAAAAAATTATATGTTTAATTATACATTATTGTGCATAAAAAGTCAAGAGTTTTTACAAATTTTTTTAAATTTTTAGAAAAATTTATATTATCAGCGATTACGAATTTCCGAAGGAAACAAAAGCAAAATATCCAAATACAATATTTGAATATGTCACCGATAACTAAATATTTATCCTCCAAAAAATAATCCCGAAAATAATATGGCGCAAATAACGCCCGTTATATTCGCGAGAAGCGCGCCCAAAACGGTTTTGCCGTTGTCCTTTATTCCTGCCGCTCCGAAAAAAAGCGCAATCGTGTAAAAAGTTGTTTCGGTAGCCCCCATAATAACCGAGGCAAGCCTTCCCGCATAACTGTCCGGACCAAAGGCGTTTAAAATATCTGCGGTTATTCCGAGTGAAGCGCTGCCCGAAATGGGGCGAAGCAAAACAAGAGGCAGAATTTCCGCCGGAAGCCCCAGAAATTTTAAAAGCGGCGCCGCAAAATTTCCTATAAGCTCAAAGCTGCCGCAGGCGCGCATCATATTAACCGCCATCATAAGTCCTATTATGGAAGGAAGGATTTTCAGCGTTATTTTTATACCTTCTTCGGCACCCGCAGAAAAAAGTTCGTAAACTTCCTCCTTAGAGCAAAGTCCCGCAACAAGTACAGCGGTTATTACAAACGGAATAATATAATCCGAAATATTTTGTAAAACAGTCATAATTACACACTTTCTTTAAATTCTATTGCTTTTTTTGAAAGAAATTTTTGAGTATATTACGGCAACAGTAAGTGAACAGAGTGAAGCGCACCAAATGGGCAATATTATTTCAGCCGCGTTTTCGGAACCCGCAGCGGAACGCATAGCGATAACCGTTGAGGGGATCAGCTGAACAGAAACAGTATTTATAAGAGTAAAAGTAAAAATATCATTTTCAAGCCGTCCGTCCGATTCTTTCCGGAGTTTGTTTATCGCAGTAAGCGCCGCCGGTGTTGCGGCGTTTCCCATACCGAGAAGATTCGCGCTTATATTCATAATTATTGCTTTTCCCGCCTCGCTGTCAGGTTTAACATTTTTAAACAGAAAACGCGTTACAGGCTTTAAAAAGTATGAAACAGCGGCTATTACGCCGCTCTTTTCGGCAATTTTCATTATTCCGTTCCACATACAAATAACACCCAGCAGGCTTATACACATTGTCACAGCGTCCGAAGCTCCCTCAAGAGCGCTCTGTGCGGTTATGGAAAGTCTGTCCGTAAAAACAGATATGATAAATGAAAAAATTATCATATAACTCCAAAGCTTTGACATTTTTTTCTCCCCTTTAAACTAAATATAATTGACATTTTTATTTATATGTGCTATAATAAAGCGGTAGAATATTATTTTTCAGGTAAATTTTTATTGTGCCGTTTGTTTTTGGCGGCGGATTGGAGTTCGTATGACATTTACCGGTATAGTACGTCGGGTAGATAGGCTCGGCAGGATAGTTTTGCCAAAAAAATTAAGGTTGGCGCTCGGGCTTAAAGAACTTACCGACCCGATAGAAATTTATTTAAACGGCAATGATATTGTCCTTAAAAAATTTACGGAAAACATGTCGGTTTTGGGCGATTTACGCTGCCTTGACAGCTTTGGCAGAATTGTAATTCCCATTGCTGTCAGAGAATTTTTGGGGATTGAATCACAGAGAGATTCTCTTGAAATTTACTGCGAAGAAAATAATATTATCTTGAGAAAATTTGAGCCTGTATGTATTTTTTGCGGTGAAAGCGAACATCTTACAAGCTTTAAAGGCAAAAAAATATGCAGCACATGTTTGAACGAGCTTAAACGAGCTTAAAAGATAATTTTGGTATTTTTTCCTTTTGTTCCGGATATAATATAGTATAAATTTCCGCACGAAAGGAAGTAAACCGAAATGACAAAAATGTTTTCTCAAACAAAAAAACTTTTTACGGGTGAGCTTAAAGGTGAGATAAGTGATGAAAAGCAGCTTACGGAGCTTATGCGGCTTACACGTGAGGAGCTTTTGAGAATTGAACGCAACTATAAAGAGGTTACAGATGAGGATTTGCTTGACTATTTTATGTATTGCCGCCTTGCGGCACAGCAAAAATATAATTACCTCATAAAGCAATATAGGGCGCATGGTCTGAAAGTTGACGAGCAAAAGGAATGTGTCTGAAGCATCTGTCGGTTTTTTATAAGGTTTGCGGGCGTAATGCCCGCTCAGCATGATGACAAAGTCATCATGCTGAGCAGAGGCTGAAAAACGAAGGTATATTTTGTCCTTTAAATCTCGTCGGCGTACATAGGTACGGTAGAGGTTTAAAGGGCGGAAAGCAAGCGGCGGCGAAATTTTCTGTAAAACCGTGCCGTTTATATACAGCTAAGCGAAAAATCAATAGAATTTTTTATTCTCCAAAATAATAAATATGCTTGCGTTAGACCGAGTTTGTCAGCACTCTGTGCGGGCGTAATGCCCGCTTTTTTATACATAAGATGAAAAGGAGGTAAGCGAATTGAACAAATATATATTTGACGAGCCGGAAGATTATATTAAGCTTTCATCACGGTTTATTGAAAAATATTTGCCGCAGGCAGACGGAACCTTTGTAAAAATATATCTGCTCGGCATAAAACAATGCGGCGAAAATACAGCGCTTACCTTTTCGGGTATTGCCGCGGCGCTGGGCGTGCTTGAATCAGATGTTTTAAGAGCGTGGAAATATTGGGAATCAAAAGGCGTTATAAAGCTGGAAGGCGCCGCGGACGGCGATTTTACCGTAACTTTTCTTTCTCCCGACGAACCGCTTAACAGAACATTTCCCGTCATTACGCCGCAAAAACCGAGTTATTCCGCATCGGAAATATCAAAATACGCGAGTGACCATGAGGAAATGAGAGACCTTTTAAGACATTGCGAAAAAACTCTCGGAAAAACTCTCAGCTCCAACGACCAGTCAACCGTTTTCAGCTTTCATGATTGGCTGGGGCTTCCGGTTGACGTCATAACCGTACTGATTACATATTGCGCCTCCGTAAACAAAAAAAGTATGCGTTCTATTGAGCTTATGGCAATAAATTGGAGCGAAATGGAAATAAATTCACTTGAAAAAGCGGAACAGTACCTTACCGTTTTGCAGGAAAACAACTCAAAAATAAACAGCTATAAAAGGGCAATCGGTATTTTTGGCAGAGTGCTTACGAAAGCCGAGCTCGACTATCTTTCCGCCTGGGCATATAAGCTTGCTTCGCCTACCGAGCTTGTTAAGCTTGCGGCAGAAATAACAGCTTTGAACACGGGTAAAACTTCGCTTCCTTATATGAACACAATGCTTACCGAATGGCACGGTAAAGGCATAAAAACAGCCGCCGAAGCAAGAAAAATGCGAAATGAGTTTAAAAACAAAACGGTAAGCGCCGCAAAAACTTCTTCCGCGAAAAACAAATTTTCCGATTATTCACTCAAAACAACCTATGACTACGACGCTATTGAGCAGGCGGCGTTGAATTTTACAAAGGACAAGCCGGGAGATAATAAATAAAATCTTTTTTAAAAGAAAGGTATGGTTGTAAAAATGAGTTTTTCAAAACAGGCTTACGAATATTCCGAAAACATATTATCCGAATATCGCAGACAAGCAGCGGAGCTTGCCGTAAAGCGAACGGAGGAAATTTATACCGAAATACCCGAAATAAAAGAAATTGACGACCGCATGGCAGAGCTTGGCGCAGAAATGGCGAGGACGGCAATTAAAGGCGACCCCGAAAAAATAATTGAGAAAAATTCCGCTAAGCTTGCGGAGCTTAAAAGTAAAAAAGATGAGGTTCTTAAAAATCACGGTTTCCCTTCGGATTATATGACAAACGTTCACCGCTGCGGGCTTTGCGGCGATACGGGTTATGTGGACGGTGTTCTTTGTGACTGCCGCAAAAAAATAATGTCCGTTTATGACCTTGCGGAGCTTAATCTCCCTGATAATTGCGGTTTTGATAATTTCAGGCTTGATTTATACAGCGATGAATATGATGAGCATTATAAATGCTCGCCGCGCAGCCATATGAAGCACATATTTGAATATTGCAAAAGCTATGCGGAGGATTTTTCGGAAAATTCCGAAAATATACTTATGTACGGCAAAGTCGGGCTCGGAAAAACCTTTCTTTGCGGCTGTATAGCGTCAGAACTCGCGAAAAAAGGTTTTAGTGTCGTGTTTAAATCGGCATATGATATTTTTGAAATAATATCAAAAAACAAATTCAACTATAAGACCGATTATTCGGAGGATATAGACAGGCTTTACAGCTGCGACCTTCTCATAATGGACGACCTCGGAACGGAATTTTTGACGGAATATACTCATACGGCGCTTTTTGATATAATAGAGCGCAGGCTTGTGTCGAAAAGACCGACTGTAATCAATTTTAATCTTGCGCCGAAAGACGTTGAAACAAGATATTCCGACAGAATAATGTCGAGGCTTCTGACGTTCAGACATTTGCTTTTTCTTGGGGACGATATAAGAGCGAGAACGCTCAGGTAAAAAAAGGCAGTATCAAAACGAAATCGTTTTGATACTGCCTTTTTTTATTTTATCATTTCGTTAAATTCTTCTTCTGTAATAATATTTATTCCGAGAGCCTGCGCCTTGTCGAGCTTACTGCCCGCCGCTTCTCCGGCAAGCACATAGTCCGTCTTTTTTGAAACGCTTCCCGATGCTTTTCCGCCAAGGCTTTCAATTATTTTTTTCGCTTCGTCACGGGTATAGCCCGAAAGAGTTCCCGTAAGCACAAAGGTTTTGCCTTCAAATCTTCCGCCCGTAACAGCTTTTTCCTTCGCCGCCGTTTCAACACCGTAGGCTTTAAGACGTTCAATCAGACTTATATTATCTGTCGCTGAAAAATATCTGACTATACTGTCCGCCATTTTCTCACCGATATCGGGGATTGCCGAAATATCCTCGCTTTTTGCGCTCATAACCGCTTCAACAGTTCCGAAGCGCTGTGCTGTCAGCTTTGCGCCTCTCGCTCCGATAAGCGGTATGCCTATCGCGAAAAGCAGCCTTTCAAGCCCTGCCGTTTTTGATTTTTCTATTGCGGCAATAAGGTTTTCGGCGGATTTTTCGGCAAATTTATCAAGTACAAGCAAATCGTTTTCTGTAAGCGCGTAAAGGTCTGATACATCACGGATAAGCCCGTGATTAACAAGCGCTTCCGAAACGGAAGGTCCAAGCCCCTCAATATCCATACACGGCTTTGAAGCGTAATGTATTATATGTCTTAATCTTTGCGCGGGGCAGGCGCTTCCCGTACAGCGGTACGCCGCTTCACCGTCAAGCCTGATAACGGGAGCGCCGCACTGCGGACAGAAAAGCGGCATTTCAAACGGTGTTTCATTTCCGCTGCGCTTCTCCTTAACGGAGCGCACAACTTCGGGGATTATATCACCCGCCTTGCGCACAACCACGGTATCGCCAATGCGTATATCCTTATCTTTTATGTTATCCATATTGTGAAGAGTTGCTTTTGATACGTTTGTCCCCGCAAGGCGCACGGTTTTAAGGGTCGCGTTAGGAGTAAGCACGCCTGTTCTGCCGACCTGCACATATATATTTTCAAGCAGGGTTTCTTTTTCTTCGGGCGGATATTTATATGCGATTGCCCATTTCGGCGCCTTTGTCGTAGTACCAAGCCTGTCACGAACGGAAAGCACGTCCGCTTTTACAACAGCGCCGTCAATATCATAGGAAAGCTCGCCGCGCATTTCGCCGATTTTTTCAATATGAGCGGCAATTTTCTCTTCGCCTTTTAAAACGGCACGGTTTTCAATAACCGAAAATCCGCAGCTTTTAAGGTAATCAAGACCTTCGCTGTGCCGTAAAAAACTTTTACCTTCAATTCTCTGAATATTAAAAATATATACTTTAAGCCCTCTTTCGGCGGTAATCCTGCTGTCAAGCTGACGCAGTGAGCCTGCCGCCGCGTTTCTGGGATTCGCGAAAAGCGCTTCGCCTTCCGCTTCACGAAGCTCGTTAAGCTTTAAAAATTTTTCTTTAGGCATATATACCTCGCCCCGTACTTCAAGAATTTCGGGAGCGTTTTTGATTTTTTTCGGGATTCCTCCCACGGTTTTAAGGTTTTCCGTTACGTCCTCTCCGACAGTGCCGTTGCCCCTTGTGGAGCCTCTTACAAACACGCCGTTTTCATATTCCAAAGAAACAGAAAGACCGTCAATTTTCGGCTCTACGCTGTATTCAAGCTGTTCGCCCGCCGCCTCGTCCGTTTTTCTGATAAATGCCTTTAATTCTTCCTCGGAAAAAACATCGCCGAGACTTTGCATAGGCACGCTGTGCGTAACGGGAGCAAACTGCTCCGACGCCGCGCCGCCGACCTTTACGGTAGGCGAGTTTTCGTCATAAAACTGCGGATATTCGGCTTCCAGATTTTCAAGCTCACGGTAAAGCTTGTCGTATTCAAAATCGCTTATTTCGGGAGCGTCGCTGTTATAGTATCTGTCCGAGTGATATTTTATGAGGCTTCTGAGCTCGTCAATTCTTTCTTTTGCTTCTGATATATTCATATTGAAAAATCTCCTGCTTTTGTTACTTTATATATTTTATACCGCTTTATATATTTTACACCTTTTTTATAGTTTATGTCAAATTTTTCTTAAAATTAAATATTTTGTAAGAAAAAGACGAACGATTTTATTTCCATTTTTTTCTGTTTTGTGGTAAAATGGTAATAAATGGAAATGTTACAAAAGAAAGGAAATTGCAAAATGTTTAAGTTTAAGAAAAAAAAGCTGCCGTTACTTACCGAGATTTTAATTTCCGATATACTTCCGCCGCCGCAAAAGCCGAGGCGTTATTTTGAAATAACAAAGCTGGACGAGCTTTCACGCTCAATAAGGCGTTACGGCGTTTTACAGCCCATTTTGGTAAGACCGCTGGGCAAAAAATATGAAATTATCGCGGGTGAAAGGCGGCTTCGGGCGGCTTCTCTTGCGGGACTCAGGCGTATTCCGTCCATTGTTATGAATATGTCCGACAGCGACGCGGCGGCAGCGGCGCTGATTGAAAATATGCAGCGGGAAAACCTGTCTTTTCTTGATGAAAGCGGCGGTATGCGGAGTCTTGCCGAAAACGACTGTATGAGCGTTTCAAATCTTGCTTATATGCTGTCTGTAACCGATGAAACGGTAGAACAAAAGCTTCGGTTTGAAAAATTGCCCGTGAGCGTTAAAAAAGCAATTTTGTATAATAAAATAACGGAGGAGCAGGCAAAACAAATCATGCGGCTTGATGATGAGGAAACAATGCTTAAAGTGGCAAAAAAAATCGTTCAAAACGGTTATGATACCTCACAGACACGTGAGCTGGTCGAAAAAATTCTTTTGAGTGAAATGCCGGTTTTACAGCCCAACAAAAAATATAAAGGCGGCGATTTAAGGCTTATACGCAACACCCTTAATAAAACCGTTGATATAATGAAGCGCAGCGGTATGAGGGCAAAAGCCTCCGAGCGTGACGAGGACGGCTGTTATGAATACACGATTAAGGTTGAAAAGGCAAACTGAAAATTCCGGAGCTGCCGGAAAGCTAATTTTCTTCCGCAAGATTAAAAACTTTTATGTGTTTCTTTCTTTCGGCATAGCGGAGGGTTTCGGCAGCTCCGCCCCAGGAATGATTTATGTGGCATATTAAAAAATCCGATTTGTCAACCATATATCTGTTTGCCCCGGCAATATGGTATCTTGCAGGCGTTGAAGCGGGTATGTCAGCCATTACAATACAGTCGTAGTTTTCGTAATACATTTCTTTGTAATCGTTCATACTTTTGGTAACATACGGAATTATCAGGTCAAGCGTTATGTCCCTGTATGTTTTTTTCAGTTCTCTGATTGCGGCGGCGGAGCAGCCGTCAAAGCCGCCGTAATTCCCGACAAGAAATTTTTTTACGTTTTCATTTTTTATAAGCATTTCAGCCGTTTTTTTAATTTTATTTTTAATATCGTCACCGTAAACCATGTTGTGTCCCGCAAAACAGCAAATTTTATCCATTACTTTTATCACCTTTACCGCTTATTTTTTCTCAAATGCAATCTGATTGGTTACATTTTATCACATTTTTGTAAAAAATGCAAACAAATTATTCTTTTTTAAGAAAGTATTGATTGTCGATAAAAACAAACTTCCCGCATATAATAATATATGAGGTGAGGCAACGATGAAAAATAAAAACTTTGATATTTGGCTCGGCATTGGTCTGAATATTTTACATTACAGAAAAGAGCAAGGTTTAACGCAAATACAATTAGCCGAAAAATGTAATATAAGCAGAACATATATGCAAAAAATCGAAACCGCCGCCTGTTCTTGTACACTTGACACGCTTATTGATATTGCAGAGGCGCTTAATATTCCGCTTAAAAAGTTATTTGAATTCAGAGATTAAGAAAGGACGGCGTAAAAACCGTCCTTTCAGAGCGCTGACAAACTCGGTCTAACGCAAGCAACTTTATTATTTTAAAACCCGTAACATTTTTTTAATTTTTTTTCTTTGTTTTATGTGAGCGGCGCCAGCCTCTGTTCAGCTTAATGACTTTGTCATTAAGCTGAAAGGACGGTGTAAAAACCGTCCTTTTTTAATGTATTCTTTTCGGGCGGATATTATCCGACCGAAAATTACCTCTCAAGGCTAATTTATATCCTTGCCGAGCCGCTTTCGCGAGCCGCTTTCGCGACAGCCGCGGCAACGGTTTTTCCCACTCTTTCGTCAAACGCTTTCGGAATTATGTATTCGGGGCTTAACTCCTCATCTGAAATAAGCCCCGCAAGAGCGTAAGCCGCTGCCATTTTCATTTCAATATTGATTTCCTTCGCTCTTACGTCAAGCGCGCCGCGGAACAGACCGGGGAACACAAGCACGTTGTTTATCTGATTCGCGAAATCACTTCTGCCCGTACCGACAATTTCAGCTCCCGCTTTAAGCGCCTCGTCGGGCATTATTTCGGGTACAGGGTTTGCCATCGGGAACATTATGCTGTTTTCCGCCATTGAAGCCACCATTTCGGCATTTACGCAGCCCGGACCGGAAACGCCCACAAAAACGTCCGCGCCGCGCATCGCGTCCGCAAGCTTACCCTTCATTTTACCGCGGTTTGTCACCTTTGCCATTTCAGCCTGAGCCGGGTTAAGCCAATCCTCGCCTTCACAAATAATGCCGTTTTTATCACACATAATAAGCTCGCCAAGCCCTGCGCCGAGCATAAGCTTACCTATCGCGATACCGGCGGAGCCCGCGCCGTTAATAACGGCACGGACATTTTTAATATCTTTGCCTACGCATTTAAGAGCGTTCAGAACCGCCGCGAGCACAACAACGGCAGTGCCGTGCTGGTCATCATGGAAAACGGGAATATCACAGCATTTTTTTAATTTATCCTCAATTTCAAAGCATCTCGGAGCGGCAATATCTTCAAGATTAATACCCCCGAAGCTCCCGGCAAGAAGGCTTACCGTTTTTACAATTTCGTCCGTATCCTTACTGCGTATGCAAAGAGGAATCGCGTCAACGCCGCCAAACTCTTTAAACAGCACGCATTTTCCCTCCATAACGGGCATACCCGCTTCGGGACCGATATCTCCAAGCCCTAAAACCGCTGTGCCGTCCGTTACAACGGCAACGGTATTCCAGCGCCTTGTCAGCTCATAGGAAAGGTCATTGTTCTTTTCAATTTCAAGACAGGCTTCGGCTACGCCCGGAGTATAGGCAAGCGCAAGGTCGTGGCTTGATTTAACCTGAACTCTGCTTTTCATTTCTATTTTTCCTTTGAGGTCGTAGTGAAGCTTTAGGCTTTCTTCTTTTATTGTCATTCTTTGAGCATTCCTTTCAAAAATTTTTTATCATAATAATTATATCACTAAAAAATAACAAAGTAAAGTAAAATGTTGCAAATAAATAAAAAATGTGTTACAATATATAAAAAGAAAAAAATTGGCGGTAGATAAAATGTCGGTTGTAATATTAAATTTTGCAAAATGCCGTTCGGCTGAGGAAATTCATAAGGCTGTAAAAAAAGCGTTTGCCTTTCCCGGGTATTACGGGGAAAACCTTGACGCTTTCCATGACTGCCTGTGTGAGCTTCAGTTGCAGCGTATCAATATACATATACGTGGGCTGTATAATCTGACGGGTCCGGCAAAGGAATGTGGCTTCGGTATTTTAAATGTCATTAAAGATGTTCACCGCGAGAGCCGGAACATAAAGTATAAAATTATATCATAAAATTTTTAGTGGAGGGTGTTTTAAAATGAAAGTTTTAATTATTAACGGAAGTCCCCGGAAAAACGGCAACACCGCTATGGCAATAAACGAAATGCAAACAGTGTTTGATTTTGGCGGTGTCGAAACAAAAGTAATTCAGATAGGCGGAAACGCCATACGGGGTTGCTCTGCCTGCGGCGGCTGCGCCGCGACCGGAAAATGCGTTTATGACGACGGCGTAAACGAGGCGGCTGAAATTTTTGAGGAAAGTGACGGACTTGTTGTCGCAAGTCCCGTATATTACGCGTCAGCGAACGGCAGCTTAATATCCTTCCTTGACAGACTTTTTTACAGCAGTCCGTTTGACAAAACAATGAAAGTCGGAGCGGCGATTGTTGTCGCGAGGCGGGGCGGATGCAGCGCGACCTTTGACGAGCTGAACAAATATTTTACCATTTGCGGTATGCCCGTAGCTTCAAGCAACTATTGGAACAGCGTTCACGGCAGAATACCCGGTCAGGCGCAGCTTGACGAGGAAGGTATGCAGGTTATGCGTATTCTTGCCGAAAATATGACTTTTCTTATGAAAAGCATAGCGCTCGGTAAAGAAAAATACGGTCTGCCTAAAAAAGAAAAGAAAATTTTTACGAGCTTTATAAAATAAAATGGGGGCGGATAATATCCGCCCGCAGAGCGCTGACAAACTCGGTCTAACGCAAGCAACTTTATTATTTTAAAACCCGTAATATTTTTTTAATTTTTTTTCTTTGTTTTATGTGAGCGGCGCGGTTTTCTCTGAAACCGCGCCGCTGCTTGCTTTTCGCCCTTTAAACCTCTACCGTACACGAGATTTAAAGAACGAAATATACCTTCGTTTTTCAGCCTCTGTTCAGCTTAATGACTTTGTCATTAAGCTGGGGGAGGATAATATCCGCCCGTTAAAATTTTTAAACTATTTTAAGCAATTCCAGCAGTTTTTTGATACAAAGCTCAAAATTCACGCCATAATGGCTTCTGCCCGATGTTTTTATTGTCTGTTTTATACATTCGCATACAAAATCAACAGCCACCCTTGCCGCATCTTCAGATGAAAAATCCCGGAGCAAAGCCGCAAGCAGAGCGGAAGCGAAAACATCTCCCGTACCGTGATAAACTATATCAAGCTTATCCGAAAAAACATATTCGGTCTTACCGTTAAAGCATACCGCCGCGCCCATTTTTTCCGCGTCAAACGAAACGCCAGTAATAACAACCGTTCCGCCGCAGATTGCGCACAGCTTTTCACAAAGCGTTTCAATATCTTTTTTATTTTGAATTTCACCGAGATACGGCGTATCGGTTAAAAAACACGCCTCCGTTATATTCGGAACAAGTACATCGGCTTTTTCGCAGAGAGCTTTCATACCCTTTACAAAGTTCATATCAAATCCCGCGTAAAGCCTGCCGTGGTCTGCCATAACGGGGTCAACAAGCGTAAGCGCGTTTTTTCCGAAATCGTCTATAAAGCTCTCTGTAAATTCGAGCTGTTTATATGAGCCGAGGTATCCCGAATAAACCGCGTCAAAAGAAGCGCCGAAGCTTTTCCAGTGGTTTGCTATGGGCGAAAGCTGCGCGGTTAAATCCATAAATGTATAGCCTTTAAAATCACCTGTATGCGTGGAGAGAAGCGCTGTCGGAAGCGGACAGACTTCAAAGCCCGCGGCGCTGAGCAAAGGCAGAGCGACGGTAAGCGAGCATTTTCCTATACAGGAAATATCATTTATTGCTGCAATTTTTTTTTGTTTCTGCATGGCTTTTCCTTTCGTCAGATTATTCTGTAATATGTTAAAAATCTTCATTATTTATTTTAATATAAAAGGGGTATAATAGTCAATAGCAAAAACAACAAAATTGTTTACAATTTGTTCATATTTTTTTAAAAAAAGAGGGTTATAATTAAATCAGAACAAAAAGAAAGGGTTGATTTATATGACAGATTTTGAAAACAACATAAATTCGGATAATATTCCCGAAAACATTGAGGAAACCTCCTCAAACCTTGAACAGGCAGCGGAAACGGTATCGGAAAATACAGGAGATACGGCGCAGGGCTTTGAGCAGGCGGAAGTAAATGCTTTTAATACCGCAACGGAAACTGCCGCGGCGGAAGAAACGTCCGGCTTAAATTACACGGACAGCGCGCAGAATACGGGTTACGGCTACGGCGGCGGCTCTTACGGCGGAGGGTACAATTTTTATTCCGAAAACATAAGACCGGCAGGGAGCAAACATAAAAAATGGCACACGGTTGTCGGGGTTATAGCAGGCGTTCTCGGCGGCATAATCCTTACAACGTCTGTCGGAAGCATAGCTCTTGTAAAAAGCGGGCTTATTAAGCTGCCTTCAAATGTAATTACCGAGCAAAACACCGAGCGAAACTCAGAAAATTCCTTTGATTTCAGCAAGCTTGAGGACGGCGAGAGAGAAGCGAAATCACTTGTTGATATTGCCGCCGAGGTCGGACCGAGCGTTGTTATGGTCACAACAACCGCAACGGTAAACACTTTTTTCGGTCCTTCATCACAGCAGGGCGGCGGTTCGGGAATAGTAATCAGCGAGGACGGCTATATTATCACAAACAATCACGTCATTGAAAACGCGCAGCTTGTCAAAGCGACGCTTTCGGACGGCTCGGAGCACGCCGCGAAGGTTATAGGCGCAGACCCGAAAACGGATATCGCGGTTATTAAAATAGATGACGCTTCCAACCTTACGGTGGCTTCAATGGGCGATTCCGATAAGCTTCAGGTCGGTGAAATGGCGGTCGCTATAGGCAATCCGCTCGGCAAACAGCTTACAGGTACGGTAACGCAGGGAATTATAAGCGCCGTAAACAGAACGGTGCAGGCTTCGGAAAACACCTATATCAATCTGATACAGACAGACGCCGCGATAAACGCGGGCAATTCGGGCGGAGCGCTTGTAAACGGCTACGGCGAAGTAGTAGGAATAAACACCGTTAAATACGCGGCTTCGGGCGTTGAGGGAATAGGCTTTGCCATACCGATAAACGATGCTATGCCCATAGCGAAGGACCTTATAGACCACGGTTACGTTGCGGGCAGACCGCTTATAGGCGTTTCGCTTATTGAGGTTACAAATCAGCTTGCGGCAATAAACAATATTCCCGTCGGTCTTTATGTAAACAATGTCGAGCCGGACAGCGCGGCATCGGAGGGCGGAATCAAGGTCGGTGACGTTATCGTTAAAGCCGACGGCAAAGAGGTTGCGACGGTTGCGGCGCTTAACGAAATCCGTGACTCCAAAAAGGTCGGCGACCCGCTTGAATTTGAAATATACCGTGACGGAAAAAATATTACGCTTACGGTGCATCTCAAAGAGGATAAAACAACAGTTCAGAAAGGTATTGAAAACTGATTTTTTAATATGTTTTAATTGTCGGCGGTGCGGCTTATTAAAAGCGGCACTGCCGATTTTTATTATATTGCAGGTCTGCAATCTGCGCAATATGTCGTATTTTTTCATTTTTTGTATTATAATTTGTACAGATTAATAAATTTTTTCATAAATTTTTAAGGTAATTTTTGTAAAAATAATGGAAAAATCGAAAAACCGCTTGACATACGCATACCGCTTTTGGTATTATAATGTATGAGAATATCGGAAGATTTTGACTAATAAAATCAATATTTGCGGGCAGAAAGGCTTTGGTGAAAGGTTATGAAAGTTTTAAAATTCTTACGTTCTCACAAGCTGTTTATTGTAATGCCCGCCTTTATTGCGATATTGGCGCTGCTTTTCTGCGGGGCTGTGCTATATATTTTCTATGCCGATATGAGAGGATATGAAACGCTTGTGTTTTCGGGGCAGGCTCCCGCTGCAAGGCGCTGTGCCGCTTCCGGTGATGATTATTATTACATATCCGTCAGCAAGGTGTATGATAAGTACGGAAACGAGCTTATATCCGAAGGAGAAACATACAGTATTGCGGTAAGCGGCGAAAGCCTTTATTATGTTAATAACGACAGGCTTTGCCGGTATAATTTAAAAACGGGCGAAAAAGCGGCTCTTGAAGCGGGACTGTTATATGAGGGGCTTGCGGCGGATAAGGGAGCGGTCTTCGCGAAAGCAAGCGGCAATATTTATCAGCATTGGTTTTACCGCGCGGATAAAGAAACAAGAATTGAGGAGGAAGCGCCTTTTTCCGAAGCGGATAGGGTGACCGTATCTGCCGTAAAGGACGGCTACCGTTTTTTTGCGAATGACGATACGCTTGAATATTCGGCGGTTATAGCTGAAAACAACCGCATAATAAGCCGTGGTACAAACGAGCGCTCACTGCTTTATATAAGCAACGAAAAAATAATCACTTCGGATCATGAAAAGAATGCGTTCCGCATTTACGGCACTGACGGGAAATATATTAAAAGCGTAGTTTTGCCCGAAGGGTATCACTACGAAATATCAAACATTTATTCGTCCGACGGAAAAATATATTTTCTTGCCCAGAAGCAAAAGGGGAATAAGGTGAAGGGTTATTATAACCTTCCGAATCGGTTTCATATTTCCGATGCCGTTATGAGCTTTGACGGTGAAAATTTTGAAACGCTTTACGAATCGGGAAAAAATAAAAGAATCGTGGGTTTTGACGGAAAAAATGTTCTCTTTGCGAAAGGCAGAAGGCTTTTTACCTCGAACGGCAGAGAAATCGGCACAATGAAAAAAAGCAAAACCTATATCTTTGAGCATTGCGCCGGCAGAGTATTTGTCCGGAACGAAGAAAACGAAATGATAAACACGTTTGAATGGTAGCTTGACGGAAGGATGACGGGGCTGTGAATAATAATATAAGCGGAAAAATCAATTTTATATTAACCTTTGTGTTAATTGGGTTGATTCTCGGCACAAAGGTCGGTATGTACGGACTTTCGATTGTTTTAAAGCTTTTCGGGACGGCGGACGGAAACGTAATGTTTTTTGTTCCGCCTGCCGTACTCGCGGTTATCGCCGCCGTAATTTATACGGCGGCGGTAAAGCCTGTAAAAGCTGAAAACAAACCGCTTTTCGTTTTAAAAAGTATTTTATGTATAGCCTGCGCCACCTTAATAACACTTATTTGCTTTACGGCTTGGGTGGTATTAAGCTTTTCCGTGGGAATGGGCTTTTTCTATTAGGCAAAAGGAGGATAACGTGAAAAGGACAGAAAAAATAAATTTCTTTTTGATTTTTATAATTATCGGAACGATGGTCGGCGATTTGTACGCCGATTTAAGCACTCCGCTCATAAGGTACGGAAAAGAAGCTTTGTTTTTCTTCGCGCTCATATCGTGCGAAGCTCTGATTGCGGCAATATACATAAAGCTGACGGAAATCGTGCCTTTTAAAATGAAATACTTTGTTAAGTACGCTCTTTTTGGAATTGCGGCGTCCTTCTCCGCGTTTATTGTTTTTAATATTGCCGGAAAAATAATTTGTAAATTATAAAAAACGCGATAACTGTGCGATTGCGACATAAAAAAATAAAAAATTTTTAAAAAACACTTTATTATTTCCAAATTTTGTGGTATAATATATACAGACAGCATAATATAAGTATATTGTAATTATGTATATAAACAGGTTTTTTTAAAGCTGATACGCTGAGAGCTTTATTTTTTAATGAAAGCCTGTTAAAATATAAACTAAGCGCGAGCGGATTAAAAGCGGCGTTTTTAAATTTGTTTTAAGGTGCTTATCCTTAAAACCTTTCATTCAGGCGGTTCTTGTACGGAAATAGTGAACCGGTGCAGTACGCCGTAACACTTAAAGCGTTAAAGACTTCTCCTCCGCCGGCAGGCGGTGGTGATGTACAGTCGGCTTTACCGACGTTATGAACAGTTATTTATTGCCTTCACCTCACAGTGGAAGGCACGGGAAATGTTTCTTTTATGTGTTACGGCACAGTATGAATTTTTTATGCCGCAAGGGACTGAAAATTATTGATTTTTTGTTTTATTACGCTTCTGTTTCTTAAAAACAGGGCTTATTCTTCATTTTCTTTGTCCTTTTATCCGCGATAACTTACATATCTGATTTATGAAAGGACAGAATCAATGGCAATTATTTCAAAAACAAATTCAGGTAAAAGCAAAGCTCCCGTTGCAAAACGAGGCGCGAAAAATGTTTTGACCGAAAAAACGAACAGGACAGGGCAGACGCGAAAAATATCCGATAAACAGGGCGGTTCACGCTCTGTGACAAAAGTTTCCAATGCTCATAATGTTAAAGACACGGTGAAAAAGCTTTCAAATCTTAAATTTTACGCTCTCGGAGGTCTTGATGAAATCGGAAAAAATATGTATGTTTACGAGTATGGTGATGACATACTTGTGGTTGACAGCGGTCTTGCTTTTCCGGACGATGAAATGCCGGGTATTGACCTTGTAATTCCGGATATATCATATCTTTTGAAAAACAAGGACAAAATTCATGGCATAATAATAACTCACGGTCATGAAGACCATATCGGAGCGCTTCCGTACGTGCTTAAAGAGCTTAATGTTCCCGTTTATGCCACAAACCTTACTATCGGGCTTATTAAATATAAGCTTTCCGAGCATGGTATATTAAACAACTGCCGGCTTAACACAATAAAGGCAGGCAACAAATTTAAGCTGGGCGCGTTTACCGTTGAAGTAATACACTCAAACCATTCCATAGCCGACAGCGTTATGTTCGCAATCCATTCGCCCGTCGGCACGGTTATTCATACCGGAGATTTTAAAATTGACTGTACTCCCATTGACGGCTCCATGATAGACCTTGCAAAGCTTGGAGAGCTTGGCAAAAAAGGCGTTCTTGCCCTTGTTTCGGATAGTACAAACGCCGAAAGAACAGGATATACAATGAGTGAGCGTTCTGTCGGGGCAAAATTTGACGAAATTTTTTCTACCGCAACGGATAAACGTATTATAGTCGCGACCTTTGCTTCAAATATTCACAGAGTACAGCAGGTTATTGATTCTGCCGTTAAATATGGCAGAAAGGTTGCGGTTTCGGGCAGAAGTATGGAAAATATCCTTATTGTCGCTTCGGAGCTTGGTTATATGAAAATTCCAAAAGGAACGGTAATAAAGCTTGACGAGGTTAAACGTTACCCGCCGGGCAAGGTTGTTGTCTGCACAACAGGAAGTCAGGGCGAGCCCATGGCAGGGCTTGCGCGTATGGCAACAAACGACCATAAAATGATAGAAATAACCGCAAATGATGTTGTTGTCATTTCAGCAAGCCCGATACCGGGCAACGAAAAAATGATTTCAAAGGTCGTTGACGAGCTTTTCAAAAAAGGCGCGGAAGTTATATATAACGCTCTTGACGATATACACGTTTCGGGTCATGCGAAAACCGAGGAGCTTAAAATTGTTATCGGTATAACAAAACCGAAATTCTTTATTCCCGTGCATGGTGAACACCGTCACCTTATGCTTCATAAGCATCTCGCGGAGGTTATGGGCGTACCGACTAAAAACTGCTTTATTATGGGGCTTGGGCAGGTGTTTGAAACGGACGGTAAAACCGCGAAGATAAACGGCAGTGTGCCTTCGGGCAAAGTGCTTATTGATGGTCTTGGTGTCGGCGATGTGGGCAATATTGTGCTTCGTGACAGAAAGCATCTTGCACAGGACGGGCTTATTGTTATTATAATCTCAATTGATTCAGTTTCAGGAGAAGTGATTTCGGAGCCCGATATTATTTCGAGAGGCTTTGTATATGTACGGGAATCGGAAGATTTAATTGTAGAAATAAGAAAACGCACACTTGAAGCAATAGCTGATTGCTCTTACGAAAGATATCAAAAAGATTGGGGTGCGCTTAAAATTGCTGTTAGAAGTCACCTTAATACCTACCTTTACCAGAAAACAAAACGCAGTCCTATGCTGCTTCCTGTGATTGTAGAGGTGTGATTTTTAATAATTTATACAAATATCAGGTATAACAAATGCATATATTTATGCAAATTGCAAATGAAAACCTTGAAAAACGCTGAAAAACATTAAAATAAACTGATTTCACGAGATATTCGGCTCACAATATATATTATTTGTCAAATTTGAACAAATATGACACTGCTCACTACTTGAAATTGTAGCAAAATGATGGTATAATTAAGACAGAAAGAGAGGAAAGGGTGAGTCCAATGGCAAAGTAAGGGAAGTACGGGATACGGTTATAACGTACTTATAAATTTTGAAAATTTTCTTTTTATATAGATTTAAAATTTTCTTGTTGGAGGTGTTACCGCCGGAACTGCTGAATATTTAATGAAATTTAACAGTTTATCTCATTTAAAAAGAGATTTTAAAAAAGAGGTAATATGTATGGAGGGTAATCCACCTAAATAATAATTCCCCCGGTCAGAAGTAAAGCGACCGGGGGTTGTTTTATATATGATTTTTATTTTAGCTCTTTTAAAAACTCCGCTATGCGTTTAAGCGCAAGGTCAATATTTTTTATGGAATAGCAGTAAGACGCTCTTATAAAGCCTTCGCCGCTTGTTCCGAAAGCGTCACCCGGAATTACCGCGACTTTTTTGCTGTAAAGCAGTTTTTCGCAAAATTCCGCGGATGTCATACCTGTGCTTTTAATACTTGGGAACACATAAAACGCTCCAAGTGGCTCAAAACATTCAAGACCCATTTTCCTAAAACCGTCAACCATTACACGTCTTCTGTAATTATATTCGTTTTTCATACGCTCAATATCTTCGTCGCAGCTTTTCAAAGCTTCAATTGCGGCGTATTGACTTGTAGTTGGCGCGGACATAATGGCAAATTGATGAATTTTAATCATCGCGTTTATTAAGGTAGGATGACCTGCCGCGTAGCCGAGGCGCCAGCCGGTCATGGCGTAAGCCTTTGAAAAACCGTTTACAACAACCGTCCTTTCAAACATACCAGGAAGCGACGCTATCGACACGTGAGGCGCGCCGTATGTAAGCTCAGAATATATTTCGTCAGAAAGCACAATTATATTTGTATCACGTATGACCGCCGCGATTTTTTCGAGATCTTCTTTTGTCATAACAGCGCCTGTCGGGTTGTTTGGATAAGGGAGCACAAGAAGCTTTGTTTTTGGCGTAATTGCAGCTTTTAAAGCTTCCGGAGTAAGCTTAAACGCGTCTTCAGCTTTTGTGACTATCGGTATAGGAATTCCGCCGGCCAGCAAAGTGCAAGGAGTGTAACATACAAAACTCGGCTCCGGTATAAGCACTTCGTCGCCATCATTTACAAGCGCTCGTATGCAGTCATCAATAGCTTCACTGCCGCCCACTGTTACCATTATTTCATTTTTCGGATTATATTTTAAGTTAAATCTTCGTTCAAGGTAGTTTGCTATTTCAGATCGTAAATCCGATAGTCCCCAATTTGAAGTATAATGAGTATTACCTCGTTCAAGCGAATATATACCCGCTTCTCGTATAGCCCACGGCGTTACAAAATCAGGCTCACCGACGCCGAGAGAAATAGCGTCTTTCATTTCGGCAACAATATCAAAAAACTTTCTTATTCCCGAAGGTTTTGTTGATTTTACTTTATCGGAAAGTAACTTTTCAATATCGTTCACAGTGTAATCACCTGCCTGTCGTCAACTTCCTCACCTACAAATATAACGCCCTGCTCTTTATATTTTTTAAGAACAAAATGCGTTGCCGTACTTATTACGGCTTCCATGGGAGCAAGTTTTTCCGCGACAAACATTGCGACCTCTTTCATGGTTTTTCCTTTTATAATAACAGTAAGGTCAAAACCGCCCGACATAAGGTAAACTGTATCAACCTGCGGATACTTGTATATTCTGTCCGCGATTTTATCAAAGCCCTCTCCTCGCTGCGGGGTAACTTTAAGCTCAATAAGAGCCACAACGTTATCCGAAACTATTTTTTCCCAATTTATCATTGCCTTATAGCCGAGAATGATTTTATCCTCTTCAAGTTCATCTATTGCTGCTATAACAAGGCTTTCATCGGCAGCAAGCATCGTAGCGATTTCAGCCGGCGTGTGCTTGCAGTTGTCACCGATTATATTAAGGATTTTATTTTTTAAATTTTCTTTCATATTAGGTCTCCTTAATTCCATTCCGCCGCTTCGGGCGGCAAATAACAATCAATATTCCGAAATGGCGTCATCAAGCGCTTTTTTATATGCTGACATTGCAGCGATAAGATTCTGTCTTGAAACAATAATCTTGCGCTTAAAATCCTCCGAATTTTCGACCAGCTTTTTATATTTGTTTTCCGCGGCAAGAAGCTTAGTGTCAGCAAGTCGTGACGCGTCGGCAAGAATACTGTCCGCCTTGCGGCGCGCTTCCTCAAGCACGCAATCCGCCTTTTCTTCGGCACTTATAAGCGCAGAGGGTATGTGGCTTCTTTCGTTTTCATAGACAGAAATTTTTTCTTCAAGCTTTAGTTTTTCATCTTCAAGAAGGCATGTTTTTTCTGAATATTCCGCAAGCTCTTTTTTTATTTCCTCAAACTCATCACCGATGCTTTTGACCTTTACGAGCGCTTCGGCAAGAGCTTTTTGCAAAGCTGACTTTTCTTTGGAAAGTTCTTCTATACGGAGATCTTTTTCTTCAATTGTTTTTTCATAGGAGTCTGCTTTTTGTTCGGAATCTTTTCGTTGTGAGGCAATATTTGCTTCATACGCCGAAATTTTAGACTTCATCTCAAGGTCAAGTTCCGCAACATACGAATGAACATCTTCTTTGTTGTATCCCATAAAGGAATTTTTCAGTTTCTTTTCAACCACATATATACCTCCTTTCGTCTATATATACCAAATCTATTACATTATACTACAAAAAGGAAAAAATGTCAAGTTTAAAACAAGGCTTGCGTTTTATTTCAATGTTCAATTGCACTCATAATTAACAACTGAACAAATAAATTTTGAAAAAATTTTAAAAAAGACTTGAAATTGGTAAAAAAATATGTTATAATACTACAAGTATTAAAATACACACACTGTGCGCTTTTCCCAGGTGCCTTTGCTCACGGCTTTAGGAAAAATACGGCGGCGGTGGAGGAAAATTAACCGAAAGAGGTG
>CACZWD010000018.1 GCA_902784805.1 uncultured Ruminococcus sp.
CTCCATTTTTGTCTAAATAATTTTGCAGTATAATAACGGCAGAAAGTGTGTCAACCACGCCTCTGCGCTTTTTACTCCCGTTTACATTCATTTCGTTTAACATTTTATGTGCCGAAACCGTCGAAAGCCTTTCGTCAAAAAATTCATAAGGAACGCCTGTTTCGTCATAAAGCTTCCCTGCAAATTCTCTGACTGAAGCCGCGCTGTCGCCTTCTGTGCCGTCCATATTTTTCGGCAGACCGAAAATAATTTTTGACGGCGAAAGCCTTTTAACCTCCTCGCCGACAGCTTTAACCTGTGACGGAAAATGCTTTTCGCTTATTGTTCCGACAGGGTTTGCCGTAATGCCGAGAAGGTCGCTTACAGCTATGCCTATACGGGCTTTGCCGTAATCAATGCCAAGTATTTTTTGCATTAAATACACCTTCTGTTTCCTTTATGAGCTTAATTGCCATATCGGCAGTTTGCTCGGATTTCCGTTCCATTTCCTCAGCCGTGTTTTTAAGGCTTTCCGAAATATCCGCTTTATTTTTTACACACTCGTCAATTACCGTGATGCAGTCGCCTGCCGCAAGAGAACGGGGCTGTATAAAATACGGCTGTGAAATGTAACGCTGAAAACCGCTTACCTTCGGGTCATAGACAATGCCTATTCCCGGCACGCCGGCGGTTGAAGCGTAAATTAAAAGGTGAAGCCTTACGCCGACAGCAAATTCGCTGCCGCTTATAATGTTAAGCATATCCTCCGCGGAAAGCCTTGAAGCGATAAATACGCTTTCTTCCTGCATTTCTTTCTGTATGCTTCTTATTATTTTTGCGTCGTAGGGATACTGCATAGGCAAAAAAACAACTTTATAGCCGTATTCGCGGACAACATAATCGCACAAATTCGCAAAGCTTTTCTCAAAATTTTCGGGCTGACCTTTAAAACATCTCGGTGAAGCGCATATATATTTTTCGCCTTTTTTAATGCCTTTATATTCAAGCTCGTATGACGTTTTTCCCGTTAAAGAATTTCTTAAAGAAAAAACGGGGTCCGCCGTCACGAACACGTTTTCATCTATTCCTATTTTTTTTAGGTCTTCGGCGGAGTCCTTATCCCGCAAGGTTATAATATCAACGCCGCGGAGCGCCTTTGACGCGAGCCTTACGCTGCTTTTATGAAGGAACGGTCCTACTCCGTTAGCGTAAAGCATTGTTCTGCCGCAAAGCCTTTTTGCCATATTAAGACAAGCTGTATAATAGACAATCGAACGTCTGCTTGTTCCGTCCTGCAAAAGACTGCCGCCGCCCATTATGAAAAGCTTTGTATGCTTTAAAACCTTCCTTACAGCAAAAACATCAAATCGGTTTTCGGAATGAACGCCGTAAATTTTCGCGGTTTCCTCCGGCATATTTGAAAAAACAGCTATACGGATATCGGGATTGCGTTTTCGCAGCGAACCTATTATGGCGTGCAAAAGCGTGTCGTCACCGCTGTTGCGGTAGCCGTAATAACCGAGAACAGCGACGTCATAATTGCCCTCCGAAAGAGCGTCGTCATACATTTTAAGGTTATCCTTCACCATTTTACGAAGCGAATAATTCTGGACAACAACGCCTCTTGAATACGCTCCGAGAGCTTCGCGTTCCTCTTTTGTCATTCCGTATAATCCGAGAATATCATTGAAAAGCTCATCGTCATCTATATCGTGTGTACCCCGGCAGGTGAAATTATTACTCATGGCGGAGGCAAGCTTGTCCTCATTAAATATACCCATATACCCGAAAGACCCGGCAAGTATGCAGGGCTTTTCCTGCGCCATTTCCTCAAGCGCCGAGCGGCTTGTGGCAACGCAAAAATCGGCGGAAGCGTTTATTTTGCAAATATCTGTCCTTGCGCCGGTCATAATAACAACGCGTCTGCCTGCGGCAGTGTTGACCTCATCGGCAGAAGCTTTAAGCTCATCAAAACAGCCGCCGTCACCTGTAAGAACAATTTCAAGCCCCGATATTTTTTCCGCAAGCCTTGGCGCAAGGCGTATAAGCGCGTAAGCTCCCGCGCAAACTTCGCTTTCAAGACGGCTGACATACACAATTCTTGTAGCGAGCGGGTTAAGACCGAACTCGTTTATAAAATCTTCAGCTGAAACGTCCGCCGAAAACTTTTCGGTATCGACTCCGTTTACGCTGACGTAAATATTTTGGGGCTTTATTTTTCTGTAATTTTGAATAAGATATCGCTTAATATCCTCGCTGACTGCCATCTGGCGGCTGCCCCAGCGTGACAGAAAGCCTATAATGCCTCTTGTATCGTAAGTTCCGTGAGCGCTCGTAACAAAAGCAAACCGCTTATTTGTTTTATGGATAATATGGCACAAAAATGCAGGCAGCCTTGCGTGAGCGTGAACAATGTCGGGCTTAAATTCCGCAATCACCCGTTTAAGCGTAAAATAAGCTTTCGGCATTCCCGAATGTTTGTTTAAAGGCGCGTAAAAGTGCTTAATTCCGGCGGTTTCAATATCCGAAACATACGCTCCGCCCGCCGAAACAATACCTATTTCGTGTCCTTGCCTTTTCAGCTCTTTTGAAAGCTCTGTGACATGAGTTTCCGCGCCGCCTATATCAAGAGACATAAGCACCATCAATATTTTCATTGGCATTTCTTCTCTTTCGTTGTTTTTTGGGTATGCTTTTTATATATTCTACCATATAATGCCTCAAAAAGCAAGAAAAATTTTTCGCAAACGACCGCTAAAATAATTTATTTTATTACAAATTAAGCATTGTACAGACAAAATATGCCGCCGCGGAGCAAAGATAAGCCGCTAAAAGCTGATAGATAAAGGCAAAAAAAGCAAAAGCGTTTCCAAGCTCCTTTCTCATTACCGAAAAAGCTGTAACGCAAGGCGGATAGACGGCGGAAAAAACCGTAAACGAAACAGCCGACGCCCTTGTGAAAAAGCTTTCTATGCCGGCTTTTCCGCAAAGCACGGAAAGAGAGGAAACAACAGCCTCTTTCGCAAAAAAACCCGAAAAAAGAGCCGAAACCGCCTGCGGAGAACCAAAACCTAGAGGCTTTAAAAGCCGCGCGAAAAAACCTGTAAACGCCGTAAGCGGCGCATAGCCTGTGTTTTGCAAATTGCCTAAAAAACGCATAAGAAGCGATGCCAAAAAGATTATCGTACCTGCCCGCGCAACAAAGTTTTTTGTCAGAATAAATGTTTGAGTAAGCACATTTTTAAAAGAGGGCAGCCTGTAAGAAGGAAGCTCCAGCATAAAGCTTTCGTCCGTTTTTCCGCCCGAAAAAAGAGCGGCGCTTATAAGCATAAGCAATATCCCCGGCAAATACATAAGCGCCGCGAAAATTACGCTGCGTGAGGGAAAAAATGTTTTGCCGAAAAGCAGATATATGGGAAGCCTTGCCCCGCACGAAATAAAAGGAAGCACCAAAACGGTCAGAAAGCGGCTTTTTCCGCCCGAAACTGTTTTTGAGGCAATTACCGCGGAGGTTGTACAGCCAAAGCCCATTAAAAGCGGAACGAAGCTTTTTCCGCACAAACCGATTTTATTAAGAGGTCTGTCCGTTATAAAGGCGGCGCGCGCCATATATCCGCTGTCCTCTAAGATTGTCAGCACCGCGAAAAGCGACGCCATTTGAGGCAGAAAGGCAAGTACGGAGCCGACGCCTTTAAGCGCTCCGCCGCAGATAAGCTCCGCAAGAGAGCCGTTTACTCCTGCCGTTGTGAGCAAAGAAAAAATTTTTTTTGGAAGAAATAAGCAGAAAAAGTTTTCGCAAAAGCTTCCGAGACGGTTTACGGGTCCGCAGAAAATCACGGCAAAAACCAAAAACAGCACAAAAAAGAAAAACGGCAACGCGAAAAGAGGGTTTAAAATCAAACGGTCTATTTTTTCGGATATGCCGTAAGAAGCCGTTTTTTTTCCGCAAAGCTCCGCAAGCTTTACCGCTTCTTCATATCGGGGACTTAAAGCCGCCTCGCAGGGCGGCTGTTCCCGCATAATCTGCTTTTTAAGTTCGTTCAGATTATAGCCGCTTTTTGCGGATATACTTACCGCCCCGATGCCTGTTATAAGGCTTAATTTTTCGGTATCAAGTCCCGCACCGGTTTTGTTTGCCATATCTGCCATACCGACGGCAAGCAGCATAGGCTTTTTAAGCTTCGCGAGCTGAAGCGCGAGAAAAAGCCCCCGGTGCGGATGTATGCCGTCGATAACGCTTACAATAAGGTCATATTCTTCGTTTTTTAAATAGTTTACGGCGGCGGCTTCATCGGGTGACGCCGGACTAAGCGAGTATGTTCCCGGAAGGTCAACAACAGTATAATCTGTTTCCGTCATTTTACCTTCCGCCCATTCCGTTGTAATGCCCGGAAAATTGGCAACGCGCCTATGTCCTCCTGTAAGCCGGTTAAAAAGCATTGTTTTTCCGCAGTTTGGAGGACCGGTCAAAACTATTTTTTTCATATTTAACACTCTTTTCTGGTTTATCTACATTTATTTTTATTCCGCCGAAAACATAATTATTTCAATTTAATTTTCTTTTTTGTGTATTTTTAAAAGCTTTGGGGACAATACTTATTGATACACGACTTTTTAGGATTTGATTATATGAAAAAAAATTTCAGTGTTTTTGTCGATTCGGTCGGCAATATAAATTATGACGATATGACGCTTTCGGCTTCGCTTAAAAATAACGGCGGGCTTATAGCTTCTCTTTTTGAAAATGACGCCATGCTTCGCAAAAGAGAATGTAAAAACATTTTTAACAAAAAAATTCACTGCCTGCTTTTCTTTATGGACGGAATGGCAAAAAGCGAGCTTGTCGATGAAAGCATCGCAAAGCCCGTTATTGAGCTGCCGATTTCAAATTTTGAGGGCGATGTCATTGATTTTTTGGCGGAAAACGTACTTTATTCGGGTGAAATAAAAAAAACCGCCGATGTAAAAGAGCTTGCGGGAGCGCTGATTTACGGCGATACTCTTGTTTTTGCGGAGGGCTCCGAAAAGGCGCTGATTGTAAACTCAAAGGGCTGGCGGACAAGGAGCATTGAACAGCCCGAAAACGAGAAAACTCTCCGGGGACCGAAAGAAGGCTTTACCGAATCACTGCTTATGAATACAGGGCTTTTAAGGCGAAAGCTGCGGACACCCGACCTTAAATTTGAAACGGTGACATTAGGCTCACGGACAAACACCTGCGTATGCTTTTGCTACCTTAACAGTCTTGTAAACCGCGATGTGCTGCGCACATTAAAAAACCGTATAAATAAAATCAGCATTGATGGCATACTCGATACAAACTATATAGATGAGCTCATCCGTGACAATCAGTGGACGCCGTTTAAAACGGCGGGCGTTACCGAGCGGCCCGATGTGGCTGCGGCAAGGCTGCTTGAAGGGAGAATTGCCGTTATTGCGGACGGCTCACCTTCGGTTATGACGGTTCCTTATCTCTTTGTTGAAAGTCTGCAAAGCGGAGACGATTACTATATCAACTATTATTTTTCGTCGGTAGGAAGGCTGCTGCGCTTTATAAGCCTGTTTATTACCGTAATAACACCCGCTTTTTATATCGCTCTTGTGGCGTTTCACAAAGAGATGATACCGACCAATCTTGCTCTGAGCATATCCGAAGCCCGTGAGGGTGTGCCGTTTCCGATAACGGTTGAATGTATTTTAATGCTGCTTGTCTTTGAAATCCTGCGCGAATCGGGCGTCAGAATGCCCTCGAATGTCGGCGCGGCGCTCAGTACCGTCGGCGCGATTGTTATAGGTCAGGCGGCGGTTGACGCGAAATTCATAAGCGCTCCCATGGTGATTATCGTATCTGTAACAGGCATTACGGGAATAATGGTTTCAAAGCTTAAAGGCGTTGTTATTGTCTATCGCTTGGCGCTTGTCCTTCTTGCCTCAACTCTCGGAATGTACGGGCTTATTTTCGGAGTTATGATAATGGTTGCCCATGCCGAAAGCCTTACAAGCTTCGGCGTAAGATATACTTCGTTTATGTCAAGCGGGCGTCTTCAGGAAATTAAGGATATTTACATCCGTTTTCCGTGGCGGTTTATGAAAACAAGACCTTTTAATATAGCAAAAAATATTGTTCGCAAGGGATAAAAAAATATGAAAGTATATAAAACCGTTTTGCCGCTTTTGTTATGCTGTACGCTTCTTTGCGGCTGCGGAAACTATCTGGAAATAGAAGACACCTTTCTTGTAAGCGGAATTGCCGTTGACAAGGGAGAAAAGGATAATTTTTCCGTTACCGTTGAAATTGCGGGCACAGAGAGCGGCGAAGACGCTCCGTCACGCAAGCAGCTCATACTTTCGGCGGAAGGCAAAAGCCTTTACGCTGCTCTCGGAAATATATCCGCGGCAGCGTCGAGAAAGCTTTTTTTGAGTCAGACAGCGGTTGTTATAATCGGAGAGGAAGCCGCGAAGGACGGGCTGCTTCAGATAATTGACCTTGCCATGCGCGATACGGAGCTTCGCATAACAAACAGTGTGGTTGTGGCAAAGGACTGCAAAGCGAAAGAACTTCTTTCCGCGCCTTCGGCGGGTGAAACAATAAAAGCGTATGAAATAAAAAATGTTATCAAAACATCGGCAAAAAATTTTTCCGTTACGCCGGACGTTACCGTTTACGAGCTTATAAACGCTATAGGTAACAGAGGAATTGCCGCGACGCTTCCCGCTTTCAGCATAGAAAAAAGCGAAAAAATGCAGTCTCTCGCGATTTGCGGCACAGCGGTTTTTAAAGATGACAAGCTTAAAACCTTTTTAAGTACAAGCGAGTCAAAGCTTATGACAATGCTTATGGGAAAAACGGAAGAAACCACGCTGGCAGAAAAAACGGGCGATGACATCATAAACCTCAAAGTATATAAATGCGATACTGACGTAAAACCCGGATTTAAAGGAGAAAACCCGGTTATAAATATTTCCCTAAAGCTTGACGCGGGTATTGATGAGCTTACGGGCAAGGACCATGTTTTATCCGCGGGCGAGCACGAAAAAATCAGGCAACGGCTTGAAGAAAAGCTGAAAAAAGATATAGAAAATTTTGTCGGAAAGCTTGCCTTTGAAACAGGTGAAGATATCCTTGGCTTCGGCAGCAGGATTTATAAGAAATATCCCGATAAATGGCTGAAATTTAAGCACAAAGGATATTTAAAGGATATAACCTGCCGGGTGAATGTTAAAATAAAGTTTCGCAGCACCGGTTTTGTAAATAAGGCATGAAACCAAAAATCAAACTATCGGAGAGGAATGGGTTGCAGTGAGTGAGACAATACTTTTTGTGCTGTTTGTAACAGCCTGCGTTATGTGCGATATTATAAACCGCAACGCAAAAGAGAACGCGGCTGTGGTTACCGCGTACTGCCTTTTGACAATATGCGCTCTTGCGGTTGTAATATCTCTCGGCTTAGGTGTTGATGTACCAAATCCAAACACGGTTTTTGAAACGGCTTACAAAATGATTGTAAAATAAAGGAGAACAAACATGGAAAAAGTATCAAACAGACAGCTCACCGGCATAATTGTAATGATATTGGTCAGCGGTATAATGATGTCGGGCGGAGCAAGCCGTTCCATGCAGGATTCGTGGATTGCATCAGCTTTGGCGGCAATACTTGCCGTACCGTTTTTTCTTATGTACGCGAGACTTGCCGACCTTTTTCCCGGAAAGGGACTGTTTGAAATCGCTTATGAAGTGTTCGGCCGTTTTTTCGGAGGAATCATCGTATTTTTAATAAGCTTTTACGCTTTTCATCTCGGCGGAATGGCAATGAAAAATTTTTCGGAGTTTAATATGGACGTTTCAATGCCCGAAACACCGCAGCTTGTAACGCTTATAATGTTTGGCGCGGCAACCTTATATATAATAAAAAAAGGAATAGAGGTTCTCGGAAGATTTACCGATTTTTTTCTTCCGATAATGATTTTTTTAATACTTCTTATGAATGTGCTGTCTGTGGGGAAAATGAATTTTTCAAATGTTTTGCCGGTTTTGAAAAGCAAGCCGGAGGATTTTTTTTCAGATGTTTTTTCGGCGTTTGCTTTTCCCGTAAGCGAGGTATCTCTTGCAGCGTGCCTTATGGGCTTTAAAAAGAACAAAACAAAAACCCGCAAAATTTTTTTGTACGGGCTTCTTGTAGGCGGAGCGCTTCTTGTTGCGGAAACGCTGCGCAGCATAACCGTACTCGGAACGCATACGATAGCGCTTACCTATTATCCTTCTTATGTAGCAACGGGCGTTATAAACATTATGGATTTTTTTACGCGTATCGAAGTTATTGTTTCGGCGGCGTTTTTGTTTGCGCAGACGGTTAAGGTGTGTGTATGCGTATATGTTTTCAGCAGCGGAACAGGCAGCATTTTAAAAAGCACCGATTACAGAACGCTTGCCGTCCCCACGGTTTTAGGCATGATAGCGCTTGCGTCTGTGGTTTTTAAAAATACGCCGGACACCTATAAGTTTTTGCAGATTTATAAATTTTTCGCGCCGTTTTTTCAGATTGCGCTTCCCGCGGTAATCTTTGCGGGCGCGCAGTTTTATTTAAAACGTGAGCGAAGCCTGACGGCGCCAATTTGAACTACGGTTTTTTTCGGCAAATTTATGCTGATACTGCGTCAAATACCTTGCAAATACGTCAGTATTCCCTGCGGCATTTTCCTTGTCTCGACATAAATTTGCACGAAATAAACTCCGTAGGACTTTAAACAATGAGATTTCAGTCGATTTTTGCCGCAGAGGGCGAAGATGGGCTGGCGCCCATCAAGAACGATAAGGTAAAAAGCGGCGAAATACCGACGTTTAAAGCGTGTTCAAATTAGCGCCGTCAGGCTAACTTAAAGTCATAAAAAAAGACAGCGGACGCATATAATAAATTAAAAATAATAAGATTGGAGATTTCTATGGAAAGGTACAAAATAAAAACACAGATTGTTTCGGAAAAACGAGGTAATTTAAGCTATGATATTTATTATCCCGTTATTGAATCTCCGTCAACCGTTGCGGCAGGCTCCATAAATAATTTTTCAAAATTCGCGGCGGGCGAATTTGAAAAGTTCATACATAGCGGTATTGTTCCCGCGGCAAGGAAAATTGAGGGGGATTTTTCGGTCGCGAGGATATACAGGCTTATGTACAGCTCAAGATTTGTTATATCTTACAAATATGAAACAACTTCGTATGACAAAGATATGAACAGAATATATCTTGTAAGCGGCGCGACCTGGAACACGCGCACAGGCTCGCTGATTCGGCTCGGAGATTTTTTCAGGCAAAATGTTAAATACCGTGAAATGATTTTATATATTCTTGAAAGCCGTATAAAAGAAAAAACAGCAAAGGGCGAAAAATTTTTTGACGATTGGAAAATAAGACTTTATTCGGGGTTTAAAACCGAAAATTATTACCTGTGTCCGGAAGGTTTTGTTTTTTACTTTCCTTACGGGACGCTGTCGGGTATCGAAGCGAAGCCGTGTGAATTTTTGATTTCTTTTATGGAGCTTAAAAATCAGATTAAAACGCAGATATTTTAAAAGGCGTACCGGTAAAAGTACGCCTTTTTAAAATATCTCTATTTAATACTTATTTGTTGATATCCGTCGGTTTTTATAACCTTCCACTTCCAAGCCTTTGATTTAAGACGCATATTTTTATTTGCTTCGTTTCCCGGTCTGTATGTGTTTCTGACAACTTTAACAACATTAAGCTCCTCAATGGGGCAAAGCTTTAAAAGAGACAAAAACCTGCCGTGATACGCGCATTTACACATAACCGCGTATTTTAAATCGCTTTGCTTGTATTTTAAAATACTTGCCGCGGGTGCTTTGCATTCGGGACAAATAACGGACTCGCCCGAAATTTTTTCGGCAACGGTCTTTATATTAAGGTCTTCAAAAAGCTCTATATCCTTTACAAAGCCCTCAAACTCTTTTTCGTCACAGAAGGAGAGCCGCTTTATTTCAACATCACGGTAGTGCTTAAAGTATCGCTTCGGCTTCATTTTTTTGCACACAAGAGCCGTGTAATACGCGTCGTTATAGGCATTGTGGCGCTTAAGCGTTTCTTTGATGCCGTAAAAATCCATTGCGTAATCGAGAGAATACTGCCTGCCTGTTTTTTGCGTATGATAGTCAAAAACAAGCTGTAAATCATAGTTTTTTTCGGGAATGTACTCTAAGGGGAAACCACGAAAAGCAAGGTTTTCGCTTAAAATTTTTATATCTTCATCGCCCCATGTAATAAACGAAAAATCCTTTCCGCACCACGAAATAAAGCTTTCAAGAGCCTCAACAGCGTCGGTTCCGTTTCCGGCGGTTCTGGTATCAATCCGCGTGATTGAGGCAATGTGCTTATGTATATGCTTGTAAACCTCGGGTTTTAAATTTATCTCAAATTTATCAACGGCGCGCAGCCATCTGTTAAGCTTTACCGCGCCGATTTGTATAATTTCTCCGTGCAGCGCCGTTCCGTTACGCTTTTTTATGCTGTTTTGCGAAAACGGCTGACTCCATTCCATATCAAGTGAAATATAGTGCGTAATATCCGACCTCCCTGAAAATATCCTACAAATAATAGTATAAACCAAAATTTGCCGTATGTCAAATATAAAATGAATAAATTTGTTAAAATTGATTTTTGCGGGACTTGAAAAGCAGACATTAAAAATCACCAAACCCCTTTTTACGGCATATAATAAATATATACCGTAAAAAGGGGTTTGATTATAATGAAGTTTAAAGCGCTTAAAAAATTTCGTCCCACGTGTTTCCTAAAAATAACCGTTCAGGTGCTTGTGTGCCTTCTCGCTATCGTTGCCGTATGCACCGTTGTTTCCTTTCTTATGCGGCATATCGCGGGCATAATCGCTCTCGCGCTGCTTGTTGCCGTTATTGCCGTTCTCGAATTTTTTTGCATATCAATGAAATAAACCGTTATTTTCCGTCAACTTCTTCTTTGCGGCGCTTGCCTTCTTCAAGAAGCCCGCATAGCTTTTCGCTGTCGCCAGTGCTTATGGCTTTTTTGTAAGCGGTAAGCTCCTTGATTAAAAAATCAAGCTCTTTTGTGACATTTCCGGCATTTTCAATAAAAAGCCGGGTCCACATGGGAGCGTTGAGCCACGCAACCCTTGTCAGGTCTTTATAGCTGCCCGCCGAAAAGCCTTTGTGAGACAGCGCGGACGGACTTTTTATAAAGGCGTTTGAAATTATATGCGGCATCTGTGAGGTAAAAGCTATCATTTCATCATGCTTTTCCGCTGTTGTTACCGAAAACGAGCCGAAGCCCGCGGGGGCGAGAAGCTCCTCGGCTTTCGAGATAAGCGAAGGATTATCAAACACAGGCGGAACAAGTACCATGGGCGCGCCCTTAAACATATCGCTCCGTGAGTTTTTAAAGCCCGATTTATGTGTACCCGCCATAGGATGACCGCCTATAAAGGTAAAACCGTATTTTTCGGCAAGGGCAAAACCTGCCTTGCAGACATTTTTCTTTGTGCCGCAGCAATCTATCACAAAAGCGTTTTTATTTATATATTTCGCGTTATTTTCAAGATATTTTACGGCAGCGTCCGGCAGGGTGGCAAGAAGCAAAAGCTCACACACGCCGATGTTTTTTTCAGACATCGTAAAATCCGCATTTTCGGAGAGCTTCGCAAACGACAGCGTTTCTTTGTCCGTATCGAAGGCATAAACCGTATGCCCTGCCTTTTTATAGGCGCGCGCCATTGAGCCGCCTATAAGTCCGAGTCCCAATATTCCGACATTCATTTTGTTTTTTCCTTTCCTCTTATTCCTTCATCCACATCGGCAATTGTAATTTTTGATTCGTGCGGAATAGGCTTCCACGTAACCTTTGTGACAAGGGCTATGTACATGGAAACGGTACCGATTATATCAAAAAACGGCCACATAAAACAGTACCATACCTTTTTTGGAAAACTGATTTTTTTAATTCTGTGCCGCTCGGTAAAGAACACATAAACAGCCATACACGCCGCAGGCAGATGATTGCTTATTCTCCAGCCGAGACGCCACCACAAAACCGTCCACAGACAGGCAAAAAAGCCTTTATCAATATAAACGGCAATATATAAAGCGCCGACAATAAGCCGCCTTGCAAGCGAAAACAGCGGTCTCGGAGCTATGAGCACAAACATATCGTATGACATAAATTTGTCGCGAAAGCCTTTTGCCGTGAATATGTTTTTAAAAAGCCCCGGACCCGATTCCACAAAAGCAAGTATATGTCCCTTTGCCCAGCGTATCCTCTGGCGCAGCGCTATGCGAAGGTTTACGGGCTGCTCGTCGTAAAACTCCGCCGCGTCATTATATGATATATGATACCCCATTACAACGGCGTCGGCGGTAAAGGCTCTGTCCTCCGTGAGAGAGGTATATTTCCAGCCGTTTTTTACAAGCTCACTCGCAAAAAGGAAGCCTGTTCCCTGAATATTTGTAGCAAGCCGGAAAACGGAACGTGCCCTGTGACTTGCCCTTATTGAGCGCAGCCAATGAAGCGCGTAGCTTGCCGAAATCCAATTTTCGTCAAAATTTTTGGTATTACGGTATGAGGTAATTATTTTTTCACCTTCATCAAAGGACTCGTTCATCCGGGTTATATAATCCTTTTTAAGAAGGTTATCGGCATCAAAGATAAAATATCCCTCAAATGACTGCCTGCCGAAATCCTCCTCGATGCGCTCAAGCAAAAACTGCAGAGCGAAGCCCTTTGTGCGGTGTTCGTTATCAAAGCGCTCATAGCACACAGCGCCGCCCTGTCTTGCGATTAAAGCGGTGTTGTCGGTGCAGTTATCGGCAACAACAAAAACTGTCACAAGCTCGCCCGGATAGTCCTGTTTTTTTATACTTTCGAGAAGGTTGCCTATAACCTTTTCTTCGTTTCTGGCGGCAATAAGCACGGCATATTTGTGATTTTTCTTCGCCGGCTTAAAGCGGCGGGTTAAGAACATACCCGTAAAAAGATAGACCGTATGGTAAGCGAAAAGCACCGTCAGGACATAGTTCCAGTTTTTTCTCAGGCAGTTCGCTATCTGAAAGGCGTTCATTTCATTAAAATGCCACAGACCTGTAAAAACCTTATAAAATTTATCGTAATGGTCCGGAATATAGCTTGTTATATAAGAAACCGCTGCGTTTATCAGATTTATCAAAGAATTTAAAATATCCAAGAGCCGTCCTCCTTAAAAATACTATGTTTATTTTACCATATTCATATTTTTATGTCAAGAAAAACAGAACAAAAAAGTTACAATCCGAAAATATACGGTTTACAGCTTATTGACAAATTTCCAAATAAACTGTATAATTTAATTATACAAAAGAAGGGAGAGTTGCGCTTTTGAATATGGCGGCAGTATATTCGCTTATTATAGCGGCAAGTACGGCAGTTTCTGTTTTTATGAGCAATGCTGTGCGGCTTGATGTTTGCAGGGCTCTTTTTTGGTCGGTAATTATTTACAGTGTTCACACAATCAAAAAGCCTTTAACGCCCTTCGTGTATATTGCCGCGGTGTGTATGATTTTCGCCGTGACAAACGCTTCCTTTAATGATAAAAAATATGATGATTTCAGACAGGATTACAGCGGTGAATGTATTGTAACGGGCAGAGTCTGCGGCTTTTCCGAAAAGGAGAATGATAACGGCGTAAAGCGATACGCGCATATTAAAGCGCATATTATAGGCAACAAAAATGGTTTTAAAAAGCTGTGCGGCACATTTTTTAAGCTGGAGCTTAAAGACGATATAAAGGAGCCGGCATACGGCGATATTGTCACATTTGCCGCAACACCCTATTATTATGAGCCGCCGCACAATTTCGGAGAGTTTAATTACGCCGGATATATGCATTCAAAAGGTTTTGTCGGTATTTTTTCGGAGCCTGCGAAAACAGCTTTTCGTGACGGCGGATTTTACCCTCCCAAAATCCTTTACGGGCTTACTTCTTATCTTAACAATACGATACACAAATACATTCACGGCGAAAGCGCGGAGTTTGTGTGCGGTATTTTGCTTGGCGACAGGTCGGGTTTTTCGGAGAAAATGACCGAAAACATACGGCTTGCGGGTGTAAGCCATATCACTGCCGTATCGGGAATGCATACAGCTATTCTGGCAGCGTTTATTATAGGTTTTACAAACCGTTTTACAAAACGCCGCAAAACAAAAGCGCTTATCGCGTCGTATATTCTTTTGATTTATATGTTTATGACGGGGCTGTCACCTTCGGTTGTCAGAGCCTCGCTTATGGCGTTATGCTCAATGGCGGGTGTGCTTTTCGGCAGAAGGGGTAACTCGTTTGATGTTCTTATTATTATTGCCGCCGTTATGCTTTCTTTAAATCCCGAGCTTGTTTTCAGTCCGTCGTTTATGCTTTCGTTTCTCGCAACGGCAGGTCTTCTGCTTTTTATGCCGCTGCTTTCGGGGACAAAACAAAATCAGCTTTCAAAGCTGCTCATTATGACGCTTACCGCCAACGCTTTTACGCTTCCGTATGTGTTATGGAATTTCGGCTCGTTTTCGGTTATAGGAATTTTGGTGAATTTGATTGTTGTTCCTTTGCTGCCTTATGTTTTTGTGGGAGGTATGATTACGGCACTTTTCGGATTTTTGCCTCCTGTCGGCGCTGCTGCCGGATTGTTTACGGAAACAATCGTAAGGGTGATAAACGGAGCGATTTCGTCCGCGGCGTCCGGTCCGGGCGGGCAAATATACTTTTCGTATAAAAATTTTTTCTTTGTGATTTTTTGGTTTTTGCTGCTTTTTCTTATATATCTGGGCTTAAAGAATATGGGAGAGGTTTCCGGAAAATTGTTTAAGGTAACGGCGTTTCTGTGTGTCGGTACATTTTTAGCGGGCTGTTTGTTTAATTATATTTCGGCGGACAATTTCAGCGTAACTTATCTTTATGTCGGGCACGGCGACTGCGCTCTTTTAAATTTTCCCGGAGGAAAGAAAATGCTGATAGATACCGGTGATGTTTCGGGAAACACAAGCCGAAGCGAGGAATTTTTAAAAAGCTACGGAATAAAAAAACTTGATTCCGTTTTTATATCACATTCAGACTCGGACCATTGCGGCGCGCTTGAAAATGTTTTGAGAGAGTGCGATGTCGGCACGATATATATAACCGCGTACAGCGATATAAACGGTATATCGGGAGATATTCAAAGCCTTGCGAGGCACTATGACTGCCCTGTCAAAACGCTTGAAACGGGAAAAATTATGAGATATAACGGCGCCGAAATACAAATTGTTTATCCCGAAAGTGATTATAAAGATTTGTCCGATAACGACAGCTCAATGGTTATGACGGTGAGTTTCAGAGGTAAAAAGTTTGTTTTTACGGGCGATATAAGCTCGGAAATCGAAAATGCGCTTGCCGAAAGAATAGGAAAATGTGACGTTTTAAAGGTGTCGCACCACGGCTCCGATACATCCACATCAAAGTATTTTCTTGAAACCTTAAAGCCGGGGTACGCGGTTGTCAGCGCGTCAAAGCCTTATTCATACAAAAGAGACACAATAAAAGACAAGCTTAAAGAAAGTGATATAAAAGCTTATTTTACATATGCTCACGGAGCTGTAAAGTTTACGGTATTTAAAAACGGAAAGCTGAAAATAAAAACGAAAAGGAGAGAATATATAAATGCCGAAATTGAGTAATAACGCGCAGCAGACTGCCCTTATCGAAAAGCTGAAAAGCGGTAACTTAAACGGACTTTATCTGTTTACGGGCGAGGAGGTTTTTAACAAGGATTTTTATATTTCGCGTTTTAAGAACGCCTTTTCGGACGTACCTATGGCGGAGTTTAACATTTTAACGCTTGACGGAAGCGAGCTGCCCGAAGACACGCTTATTGAAGCCGCGGAAAGCTATCCCGTTATGGCGGATAAAAAGCTTGTTATAATTAAAAACAGCGGAATTTTTAAAAAAGCTTCTTTTGACAAAGAGGTATGGGGTGAAATTTTTAAAAATCCGCCGGAAAATACAGTTATAATTTTTGACGAAAAAGAAATTGACGGCAGGAACGCCCTTTTAAAGAAATTTAAAGAGTACGGCTTATTTGTTGATTTTGAATATCTTGATTCTGCGACTATGGCTGAATGGATAAAAGGGTATTTTTTAAAGCGTAATTTTTCTGCGGACCGTGACGCCGTTTCGGAGCTTATGAAACGAGCGGGCGCTTCTATGGCAAATGTACACAGTGAAATGGAAAAGCTTATTGACTACTGCGCGGGAAACGGGAAGATTACTTTTGATGATGTATGCGCCATTGTTACAAGGAGCTTAAACGACCGTATTTTTGATATGATAGACAGTATAACCGCAGGCGACCGTGACAAAGCGTTTGAAATACTTTCGGATTTAAAACAGCTTCGTGAAGAGCCTGTTAAAATCATATCTGTTCTCGGAACAAACTTTACGGGCATTTTAAAATCAAAAATTCTTTTAAACGGCGGCAGTCATAATCTTGCTTCGGAGCTTGGCGTAGCGCCGTTTATCGCGAAAAAATACGCTGCTGCAGCAAACAAGGCTTCAAAGGAGAAGCTTCAAAGTATGCTGTCGCTGTGTCTTGAAGCCGATAAATCCATAAAGCTCGGCGGTACTGACGGCTGGATAGCGCTTGAAACGCTTATGACGGTAATTTCACGGCGATAATGGTTTTTTATTCTGAAAAACCAAGAAAAATATTGATTTATAAGTAATTATGTGATATAATTTTAGAATAAGGAAGTGATTTCATGAAGCTATGGGGCGGACGCTTTCAAAAGGCGACAGATAAAAAGGTTGATGATTTTAACTCATCAATACGTTTCGACCATGTAATGTATAAGCAGGATATAAAAGGCAGTCTTGCGCACAGCAAAATGTTAGGAAGGCAAGGGATAATCCCCGAAGGTGACAGCGAAAAAATAGCGGCGGCGCTTTCCGAGGTGCTTGAGGATATTGAAAGCGGCAAAGCGGAGTTTGAAATTGACGCCGAGGATATACATATGAATATCGAAAAGCTGCTTACGGAAAAAATCGGTGACGCCGGCAAAAGGCTTCATACGGCAAGAAGCCGTAACGACCAGGTTGCGCTCGATATCAGAATGTATTTAAAGGACGAAACGGCAGAGATAAAGAAAATGCTTCTTTCGCTTGAAAATACCTTGATTTCGCTTGCGGAAAACAACTTGGGAACCATAATGCCCGGCTACACTCATATGCAAAAGGCGCAGCCTGTTACCTTTGCGCATCACGTTATGGCGTATGCGGAAATGTTTCTTCGTGACCTTGACAGGCTTTCTGATTGCCGCAGACGTATGAATGTTATGCCGCTCGGAAGCGGCGCTCTTGCTACGACTACCTATCCCATTGACAGGGAATTTGTAAAAGATGAGCTTGGCTTTGACAGCGTTACCTATAACAGCCTTGACGGCGTTTCGGACAGAGATTTTGCTATAGAGCTTGCGAGCGCGCTTTCGGTTATAATGATGCATTTAAGCCGCTTTTGTGAGGAGCTTATATTATGGAATACAAACGAGTTTTCGTTTGTTGAAATGGACGATGCTTTTTCGACAGGCAGCTCCATTATGCCGCAAAAGAAAAATCCCGACGTTGCCGAGCTTATAAGGGGCAAAACGGGACGAGTATATGGCAGTCTTATAACGCTTTTAACCGTTATGAAGGGCTTGCCGCTTGCGTATAATAAGGATATGCAGGAGGATAAAGAAGCGATTTTTGACGCCGTTAATACCGTAAAGCTTTGTTTGCCTGTTTTTGAAGGCATGATAAGCACGATGAAAATAAATAAAGAAAAAATGGAAAAGGGAGCGGGCGGCGGTTTTACAAACGCAACCGATTGCGCCGACTATCTTGTTAAAAAGGGTATGCCGTTCAGGGACGCTCACGCGGTTATAGGCAAACTTGTTTTTTATGCTATAAGCCATGAAAAGGCGCTTGACGAGCTTACGCTTGACGAATTTAAGCAGTTTTCGGATATTTTCGATAACGGTGTTTATGAAGCGATTTCGCTTAAAACCTGCGTTTCACAGCGCAAAGTGACGGGCGGTCCCGCAAAGGAAGCTGTTGAAAAATCAATAAATGATGTAAAACAAAGGTTAAAAAAATTTGAATAAAGAAGGAATATAAAATGGCAGATATAAATAAAAATATGGAGGCTCTGGGCAAGGTACGCTCGGTAATAAGAGAGACCTTTGAGTACGGAAACAGGCGGGCAAAGGAAATAGGCAGAGAAAATATTTTTGATTTCAGCCTCGGAAATCCAAGTATTCCCGCGCCGCAGGAGCTTGAAGATGAAATAGCAAGGCTTGCGGGAAGCGGCAATTCGGTTGCCGTTCACGGCTATACCTCGGCGCAGGGCGCGGAAGCAACTCGCGCCGCTATTGCCGATAATATAAACAAGCGTTTCGGCGCTGGCGTCACAAAAGACGATATATATATGACCTGCGGAGCGGCGGCTTCGCTTACAATATCTCTTAAAGCGCTTACAAATCCCGGTGACGAGGTTATTGTTTTTGCTCCGTTTTTTCCCGAATACAAGGTTTTTGTAAACGCGGCGGGGGCAGAGCTTGCAGTAGTGCCCGCCGAGAAAAAAAGCTTTCAGATTGATTTTGAAGCTTTTGAGAAGCGAATTACGCGAAAAACAAAGGCGGTAATTATAAACACTCCGAACAATCCCACGGGAGTTGTGCTTTCGGAGGAAACAATTATAAAGCTTTGCGCTTTATTAAAACAAAAGTCGGAAGAATACGGAAGCCCTGTATATCTTTTGACAGATGAGCCTTACCGTGAGCTGGTATATGATACGGAGAAGGAGCTTCCGTATCTTATGAATTATTATGATAACACGCTTGTATGTTATTCGTTCAGCAAATCACTTTCCGTGCCCGGTGACAGGCTCGGATATATAGCCGTATGTAACAAAATGAAGGACAACCGTGATGTCTATGCGGCTGTATGCGGAGCCGGCAGGGCGCTCGGCTTTGTATGCGCTCCGTCACTTATGCAAAAGGCGGTTATTCCCGTTATAGGCAAGACCTCAGACATTTCTATATACAAAAAAAACAGGGATATTCTTTATAACGCGCTTACGGAGTATGGTTATGAATGTGTCTATCCCGACGGGGCGTTTTATCTGTTTGTAAAATCGCCCGAAGAGGACGCAAACGCTTTTTGTGAAAAAGCGAAAGAATTTGAGCTTTTGCTTGTCGCTTCGGACAGCTTTGGCTGTGAAGGCTATGTGCGCATATCGTACTGCGTTACAACCGAAATGATAGAGCGGAGCCTTCCGGCGTTTAAAAAGCTTATTGAAAGTTATGAATAACATAAATATAAAGGAATGAGGTAAAAATTATGGGTTCAATCAGGTACAGTCACAAGGTTCTTGAAAGCCTGTGCGTTGATGCTTTTGAAAAATTCGGTTTTTCAAAGGAAGAAGCGGAGCAAATTACGGACGTCCTTATTTTGGCGGATTTGTATAATGTAAGGTCACACGGTACACAACGTATCGCGAGATACCATAAGTCAATCGAAAACGGAGCAGTAAAAGTTGGCGCAAAGCCTGAAATTGTTTTTGAAACGCCTGTTTCGGCGGTTATTGACGGCCATTCGGGTATGGGACAGCTTGTTTCGGTTTTCGCAATGAAAAAAGCGATTGAAAAAGCGAAAAAATCGGGCGTAGGCATTATATCGGTAAGAAATTCAAACCATTACGGTATTGCCGGTTATTACGCAAAAATGGCTTGCGATGAAGGTTTAATCGGTATGTCGGCAACAAACTCAGAGTCAATATGTGTTCACACAAACTCAAAAGAGGCGCTTTTAGGCTCGAACCCGATAGCTTTTGCTTTTCCGGCGGAGCCGTATCCGTTCTGGTTTGACGCTGCGACAACAGTTGTTCCGAGAGGTAAGCTTGAAGTATATGGCAAAGAGGATAAGCCTTTGGCGGACGGCTGGGCAACCGACGAAAACGGTGATGTTTGTACGGACGCGGAGCACGTTTTAAAATGTATAAGTGACGAAAACAGCTGCGGCGGTATTCTTCCCGTAGGCGGCAAAAAAGAGGAAACAGGCAGTCATAAGGGCTACGGTTACAGTATGATTTGTGAAATTATGTGTTCCATACTTTCACTTGGCAACACTTCCAACCATCTTGTCAGAGAAAAAGGTCACGGCACCGAAACCTGTCATTCGTTTGTAGCTGTAAACCCCGAAATTTTTGGAGATGCAAACGCTATAAAGGAACACCTTTCGGTATTTCTTCAAGAGCTTCGCGATGCGAAACGCGCTGACGAAAATGTGCCTATATACACTCACGGTGAAAAAGAATTAAGAGGACTTAAAAAATATCTTGAAGAGGGAATTGACGTAAATATTAATACTGTTTCCGAAATGATAAATATGTGTAACTACCTCGGCATAGACAGCACAAAATATCTTGGTGAGGTCGATATTTCAAACGCTAAGCAGAGCAGCTATGAAAAGGAATATAAATAAATATTTACACATTAGTGTTTTAAAAACTGCGGGGCTGCCTTTCGGCAGCCCCGCAAAAACATTTAAAAATTTTAAAGTGTGCCGAAAAGTCTGTCGCCGGCATCTCCGAGACCGGGGCATATGTAGCCGTGGTCGTTAAGCCTTTCGTCAACAGCGGCGCAGTATATCTGAACATCGGGATGGTCCTTCTGAATCCTCTCAATGCCGTTTTCCGCAGCAAGTATGCACATAAGCTTTATGCTTTTACCGCCGTGTTTTTTAATAAAGCCTATTGCCGCAGAAGCCGAACCGCCCGTAGCGAGCATGGGGTCAACTATAAATATCTGTCTTTCCTCAATATCTGACGGAAGCTTGCAGTAATATTCAACAGGCTCAAGAGTTTTCGGGTCACGGTAAAGACCGATATGACCGATTTTTGCCGCGGGGATAAGATTGAGCATACCCGAAACCATACCAAGCCCCGCGCGGAGTATAGGAACAACGGCAAGCTTTTTACCCGCAAGCACTTTTGTGGTGGCAACTTCAATGGGAGTTTGCACCTTTGTTTCCATCAAAGGAAGGTCGCGCGTTGCCTCGTAAGCTATAAGCGTCGCAATTTCATCAACAAGCTCTTTAAACTCTTTCGTGCCTGTATTTACATCTCTTAAAATTGATAATTTGTGCTGAATAAGCGGGTGGTCCATAATAAGCAGATTTTTGTTTGTCATTTGTAAATCATCCTTTGGAAACGGTTTTCCGCTGTATGTTTATTTCGATATTTTATTATATAACATTTGGCGTAAAATGTCAATTAATATTTTTATGATATTTTTGTTTTTTGGTAAATTTTCTTTTTATAAAAAATAAAAATGAATTTAACAATATCAAAAAATTCAAATTTAGTGAAAATTTTTCTTTAAAAAGATACAAAAATGAATTATTTTAAATATAAAATTGCAAAAAATAAAAATAACACTTGACGGCAAAAAAAAAATATGGTATAATACCATATAATAAACAAATAATTATTAGGAATGATAAAAATGTACAGTGAGAATTTAAAGAAAATTTTGGATAAAGCAAAAAAAGCCTATTCGGTAGATTATGAAAAATATTCGCTTTATAATGTTAAAAGAGGGCTTCGCAACGAGGACGGCACAGGTGTACTTGCGGGGCTGACCTCCATTGGTGAAGTCCGCGGATATATCATTGATGATGGTGAGCGTGTGCCCGTTGAAGGGCATTTGAGCTATCGCGGAGTTGATATTTACAAAATTGTTGAAGCCTGCTCAAAGGAAAAGCGTTTCGGATATGAGGAGGTTGCGTTTTTGTTGCTTTTCGGCTTTTTACCGACCGCTGAAATGCTGGAGCATTTTAAAGAGGTTCTAGGACATCTCCGTAACCTTCCGGGCAGCTTTACTGAGGATATGATAATGAAAGCGCCGAGTAAAAACATTATGAATAAGCTGGCAAGCGCTGTGCTTTCAATGTACTCTTATGACGAAAACGCGGATTCCACGGAAATCGGCAACCTCATAAGACAGTCGCTTGAAATTATAGGAAAGCTGCCGACCATAATGTGCTACGCTTATCAGACAAAAAGGCATTATTATGACCATGCGAGCTTTATTTTACATTCGCCGAGAGAGGATTACTCGACTGCGGAAAATATCCTTCATATGATACGTCCGGATAATAAATTCAGCCGTTTTGAAGCCGAAGTGCTTGACCTTATGCTTATGCTTCACGCGGAGCATGGCGGCGGTAACAACTCGGCTTTTGTGTGCCGCGCGACAAGCTCCACGGGTACAGATACATATTCGTCCATTGCCGCGGCAATAGGTTCACTCAAAGGGCCGAAGCACGGCGGCGCGAACGCGAAGGTTACAAGTATGATGAACAATATTGAGTGTAATATTTCCGACTGGAGCGATGATGACGAAATAAAAGCGTATCTTAAAAAAATAATACAAGGTGAGGCAAATGACGGTAGCGGTCTTGTCTATGGTATGGGGCATGCCATTTATACCGTTTCGGATCCAAGGGCGGTTATTTTAAAAGCCAAAGCTGAGAGCCTTGCCGCCGCCAAAGGATATTTAAAAGAGTTTAATCTTTATAAAGCTATTGAAAGATTGACACCGGAAGTTTTCCGTGAGGTTAAGGGTATAAACAAGGCTATGTGCGCAAACGTTGATATGTATTCGGGCCTTGTGTATAAAATGCTTGACATTCCGCAGGATTTGTTTACGCCGCTTTTTGCGGTCGCGAGAACAGCAGGCTGGTGCGCTCACCGCATTGAGGAAATAAGCAACAACAAAATTATTCGCCCGGCGTATAAAAACATCAGCCATAATGTTGAGTATATACCTATGAGCGAAAGGAAGTAGTGAGCTTATGAAAAAAATCGCGAAGTTTGAAAAGGTGTCAAAGACTCAGTTTTTAAAGGATTTTGAAGGCGAAAACGCGAAAGAGGTTTTTGAAAAAATAAAGCTTCCCGCAAGGGCAACGAGCGGCTCGGCAGGATATGATTTTTACGCTCCGTTTGATTTTATTATCGCTCCGGGCGAAACAATTAAAGTGCCTACGGGTATCAGAGTAAAAATTGACGAGGGTTGGGTGCTTAAAATATATCCGAGAAGCGGTCTCGGCTTTAAGTACAGGCTTCAGCTTAACAATACCGTCGGTATAATTGACAGTGATTATTATAATTCCGATAATGAAGGGCATATTTTTATTAAAATAACAAACGATTCAAACGAGGGTAAAACCGTTGAACTTAAAAAAGGCGAAGGCTTTGCACAGGGGATTTTTGTGGAGTACGGCATAACGGTTGATGATGAAGCCGTAGGCGTCCGCAACGGCGGTTTTGGAAGCACAACAAAATAAATTTAATATTCTTTTTTAAAATGCTGCTTTTTTAGAGCAGCATTTTTTTGTCATTATTTAAACAAATCCTGAATATGATATTATAGTCAGGATTAAAAATGGCGGGATTTTGCACTTTAAAAACTTATACGAAACCTGACGTCGGAAAATTTTATATTAGATGGGTGCGGAGGATGCAGATGGGCTTACGCCTATCAAAGACGACAAATCCCATATAATAAAAATTTAACAAGTCAGGGCGCATAGAGTTCGTATCTCTTTTGCTTAGTCTGATGGCGCTAATTTGAACACGCTTTAAACGTCGTTATTTCGCCGCTTTGAGCCTTTAGGTCTTGATGGGCGCCAGCCCATCTTCGCCCTCTGCGGCAAAAATCGACTGAAATCTCTTTTCATTCCTTGCTCCGCTGATAAGAGATGAGTTAATTACTATTAGAGCCGAAGCGGAGCGGCGGAATGGAGATTTTTATGAAAATTTTTGTATTATCAAAGGATACTCTTATTATTTACGGGCTTGTGATTCTGGTTCTTGTCGGAATGTTCACGGTTGGGACAATGAGCGAATCGGTTATGACAAACGCCGGTGTGCCTGACAATATACCCATATACAGGGTTAATACGGAGGAGAAAAAAATAGCGCTCACTTTTGACGCTGCGTGGGACGATAACGATACCGACGAGCTGATGGCGGTACTTGACAAAAACGGCGCCAAGGCAAGCTTTTTTGTTGTCGGAGGGTTTATTGACAGATATCCCGAAACAGTAAAGAGATTTTATGACAGTGGGCACGAAGTGCTTAATCATTCGGACACCCATTTACATATGACACAGCTTAATAAAGAACAGATTTTAAAAGAAATAAATGTTTGTGAGGAAAAAATAAAAAATGTTACGGGAGAGTCAAAAAAGCTTTTTCGCGCGCCTTACGGCGATTACAACGAGGAGGTTACAGGGCTTGCGAAGGATGCGGGCTATAAGACTATTCAGTGGGACGTTGACAGCCTTGACTGGAAGGATTTATCGGTTGAAGAAATAAGCGCCAGGGTAATCGGAAACGTTAAAAACGGTTCAATAATTCTATTTCATAACGGCGCGGAAAACACCGTCGAAGCTCTTGAAAATATTCTTCCGAAGCTCAAAGAGCAAGGATATGAGTTTGTAAAAGTCGGTGACCTTATATATCATGAAGATTATACCGTCGATAAAAACGGCGAACAGTCGTCATATTAGGAAAGGAATGGGAAAAATGGTGGAATTTCAAAACAACAATGAGGCGACTGCAATAGGCAGAGCGGTAGCAGAGCCGGCTTTCAGTCATAATCATTTTGATGAAAATTTTTATAATCTTGAAATTGAAGTACCGAGACTCAGCGAAAACAGCGATACAATAAATGTTATAATTTCGGAAAAGCTTTATGATATCGGCAGTATAGAGACGGGAGATATTTACGAAATTCACGGACAGTTCCGCTCTTACAATAATTACAGCGGAAACGGCAACAGGCTTGTTTTGGTACTTTTCGCGAAAGAAATCCTTTTGAGAGAGAAAAGCGTTTTTCTTGAGGATTTACAGCCAAATTATATACATTTAAACGGTTACATATGCAAAGAGCCTGTTTATCGAACAACTCCGTTCGGACGAGAGATAACCGATTTGCTTGTCGCGGTAAACCGTTCTTACGGTAAATCCGATTATATACCCTGTATTGCGTGGGGGCGAAACGCGAAATATTCATCAAAGCTTAAGGTCGGAGATAATGTTGATATAAGAGGAAGAATGCAAAGCCGTGAATATCAGAAAAAACTTGAGGACGGCGAAACGGTAACAAAAAAAGCGTTTGAGGTTTCGGTAAGCCGGATTAATATTGTTGAAAGTCAGGTAAAATAAAGCAGGGGCTGCAACAATAAACAGCCCCTTTTGACATAAAAAGTAAAATCGTTATCTCTGAACTCTGCCGCTTCCGTCGCCGCCGGCAAGTTTTTCAACTTCATCAACACTTACAAGGTTTATATCGCCCTCTATAGAGTGTTTAAGGCAGCTTGCCGCTGTCGCGAACTCAACAGCGTCCTGACCGTTTTTGCCGGAAAGAAGCGAGTATATAAGTCCCGCGCCAAAGCTGTCTCCCCCGCCGACACGGTCAACAATATGCATAAGATAGCTCTTGCTGAAATAATATTCGCTGCCGTCGTAAAGCATAGCCGCCCATTTATTATCGTTAGCTGAAATTGAGCTGCGAAGCGTTATTGCAACATATTTAAAGCCAAAACGGTCTTTAAGCTTTTTAGCGACATCTTTATAACCTTCGTGGTTTACCTTACCTGTCGTTACATCGGTATTATCGGCTTTTATGCCGAAAACATCGCTTGCATCTTCTTCGTTGGCAATGCAGACATCTACATATTCCATAAGCTTTTCCATAACCTCTCCGGCTTTTTCTCTTGACCAAAGGTTTTTGCGATAGTTAAGGTCACAGCTTACGGTTACACCTTTTGCTTTTGCGGCTTTTACGGCTTCAAGGCAAATTGCCGCAACATTATCGCCGAGCGCGGGAGTAATGCCCGTGAAGTGGAACCAATCCACGCCGTTAAAAATTTCGTCCCAGTTAAAATCCGCGCCGTCCGCTTTCGCGATAGAAGAACCCGCGCGGTCATAAATAACCTTTGAAGGTCTTTGACTTGCGCCTTTTTCAAGAAAATATATACCTACTCTGTCGCCTCCGCGAGCTATTTTTGAAGTATCGACACCAAAGCGTCTTAAAGTATTTACGGCAGCCTGCCCGATTTCGTGTTTCGGAAGCTTTGTTACAAAAGCTGCGTCAAGACCGAAATTTGAAAGCGATACGGCAACATTAGCCTCGCCGCCGCCATAGACAACTCCAAACTTGTCAGCCTGAATAAAACGGTAATATCCTTCCGGAGCAAGCCTTAACATAATTTCACCAAAAGTGACAACTTTTTTCATTTTATATCATTTCTCCTTTTAAAATTATTTTTGAAGCAAATGTACGGCAAAGCCGCCAAATTCCTCTTTAAGATAAGCAAATTTCAAATGACCTTTATCATCATATTTCTTTGTTTCCTCAATAAACTCAACGCCTCTTAATTCAAGATAATGCACTGCGCGGTCAAGATAATTTGTTTTTATTGCGATATGACCGTTTTTGCCGTAGTACGGCGATTTCATAATTTCAATGTATTTATCCGCAAAGAAAGAACCGGTTTTCTCAATTTTTTCAAAGCCGAATACAGCTTCAAACATTTTAGCGACTTTTTCGGCTTTTTCGGCATTTTCCTCGTTTATACCAATATGAGCAAGCTCAAAGCCAAGCATTGTCTTTACCGCTTCGCGTGTCATATCACGGATTGTATCCCATTCACCTGCGGCAATAAGCGAATCCTTAACCATCCAACTGCCGCCGCAAGCAATAATTTTCGGAAAATCAAGATATTCACAAAGATTTTTTGCGTTTATTCCGCCGGTCGGCATAAATTTTACATTAACATAAGGAGCCGACATCGCTTTTATCATTGAAAGTCCGCCCGCGGCTTCCGCAGGGAAAAACTTAACAACATCAAGCCCAAGCGCGATTGCCGCCTCAATATCACTCGGATTTGAGCAGCCGGGAGTTACGGGCACACCTTTATCTATACAATATTTAACAACAGTGGGGTTAAGACCGGGACTTACGATAAATTTTGCGCCGGCAGCTGTTGCCCTGTCAACCTGCTCTGTTGTAAGCACTGTACCTGCGCCGACAAGCATTTCGGGATACGCATTGCTTATGAGAGAAATTGCTTCTTCCGCCGCATCTGTCCGGAAAGTAACCTCCGCGCAGGGAAGTCCCCCGTCAATAAGAGCTTTCGCGAGCGGTACGGCGCCTTTCGCGTCATCAATTTTAACAACAGGAACAATTCCTATGCTGCTTATTTTTTTTAAGACATCATTCATTGTTTTATACGACCTTTCTTTTGATAATGTTTTGACAAAATTGTAAAATATTGCCATATACCCTCATTTTATATTATAGCACTACGAAACTTTTTGTTATCAAAAAAGTAAAAAAATTATTTACACAGATTTTAAAATTTAAACCTTACCCGTGTAAGACCGAGTTTGTAATTATAAAAACAGCGCGCCTTTCGGCACGCTGTTTCCTTTTACCGTATGAAATTAAAATTCAAGAGCGGCAAGCTTTTTATAATAAGCAAGTCTGTCAAAAGCGTCTTGTTTGTTCTTTGCGAGAAGCTTTTCGGCAATATCGGGGAACTGCTTAAGAAGTGAAGCGTAACGTACTTCGCCTTTAAGGAATTCATCAAAATCACCAACAGGTTCTTTGGAATCAAGAACAAACGGGTTTTTGCCTTCAAGAGCAAGGTCGGGGTTATATCTGTAAAGAGGCCAGTAACCGCACTCAACAGCAAGCTTGCCTTCAAACTGTGATTTGCCCATGCCCTTTGAAATACCGTGGTTGATACACGGAGCGTAAGCGATTATAAGCGACGGACCGTGATAGCTTTCAGCTTCCTTCATAGCTTTAAGAAGCTGATTCTGGTTAGCACCCATACATACACTTGCAACGTAAACATAACCGTAGGACATAGCCATAAGTCCGAGGTCTTTTTTCTTAACTCTCTTACCGGCAGCGGCAAATTTTGCGATTGCCGCAGTAGGTGTAGATTTAGACGACTGACCGCCTGTGTTTGAATAAACCTCTGTGTCCATTACAAGAACGTTTACATCTTCACCGCTTGCAAGAACGTGGTCAACACCGCCGTAACCGATATCGTATGCCCAGCCGTCACCGCCAAATATCCAGATGGATTTCTTGGTGAACAAGTCGGACATTTCGTTGATTTCTTCAAGAAGCGCTTTCATTTCGCCGTCGTTTTTAGCAATAGCACCGGGAAGAGCTGCTTTGATTTCTTCGCTTATTGCCTTTGAAGCGTCGCCGTTGTCCTTGTTTTCAAGCCAATTCTTAAATAAATCAGCCATTTTTTCGCAGCACGGATTTTCAAGGAACTTTTCAACAAGCTCTGTGAGCTTCGCGCGTCTTTGTGACATTGCGAGGTTAAATCCGAAACCAAACTCAGCGTTATCCTCAAACAAAGAGTTAGCCCATGTGGGACCGTAGCCCTTGTCGTTTGTTGTATAGGGGTTTGTCGGTGCGCTGCCGCCGTAAATTGACGAACAGCCTGTTGCGTTTGCAATCATCATTCTGTCACCGAAAAGCTGTGTTGTGAGCTTAACGTAAGGTGTTTCGCCGCAGCCTGCGCAAGCACCCGAAAATTCAAACAACGGTTTCGAGAACTGACTGTCTTTAACAGTTGCGGTGCTGACATTTTCAAGCTCCGGAAGTGTCTGAGCGTATTCCCAGTTAGCTTCTTCAGCCGCGCTGAGTTTAGCAAGCGGCTCCATAACAAGAGCTTTTTCTTTTGCGGGACAAACATCGGCACAGTTGCCGCAGCCTGTACAATCAAGCGGGCTTATCTGCATTCTGAACTGCTTGCCGGCATATGCTTTACCGTTTGCGTTCTTTGTAACAAAGGTTTCGGGAGCGTTTGCTTTCTGCTCGTCTGTAAGTACATAAGGTCTGATACAAGCGTGCGGACAAACAAATGCACACTGGTTACACTGGATACAGTTGTCGGTAATCCAATTAGGAACATTAACGGCAATACCGCGCTTTTCGTATTTTGTTGTGCCGCTCGGTACAATACCGTTCGGGTTAGCCGCAAACGCTGAAACGGGAAGCTTGTCTCCCTGCTGAGCAAGAATGGGTTTAACAACCTCATCAAAATATTCCGTTGCGGGAACCGTTACGGGAAGCGCACCTTCTGTTGTTGTTGCCCAGCTTTCGGGATACTTGATTTCAACAAGACCGGTAAGACCTGCTTCAACGGCTGCATTGTTCATATTAACAACCTTTTCGCCCTTCTTGCCGTAGGATTTAACAATAGCTTCTTTCATATACTTAACGGCGTCAGCTTCGGGAATAATATTTGCCAGCTTAAAGAAAGCGGACATCATTATCATATTGATTCTGTTGCCGAGACCTATTTCGGCGCCAAGCTTAATAGCGTCAATGTTGTAGAACTTAATATGTTTTTTGGCAATTACATTCTTCATTGAAGCGGGAAGCTCTTTATCCAGCTCCTCAACCGTACTCCACGGTGAGTTAAGAAGGAATACGCCACCGTCTTTAATGCCTTCAAGAACATCATAACGTGTTACGTAAGATGAGTTATGGCAGGCAATAAAATCGGAAACCGTAAGAAGATACGGAGCCTTGATCGGAGTATCACCGAAACGAAGGTGAGAAACCGTTATACCGCCCGATTTCTTTGAGTCGTACGCAAAATAACCCTGCGCGAATTTATCTGTGTGGTTACCGATAATTTTGATAGAGTTTTTGTTTGCGCCGACAGTACCGTCAGAGCCGAGACCGAAGAATTTGCAGCGGCTTACGCCTGCGGGAGAAGTATCAATTTCTTCTTTAACGTCAAGCGAAAGACCTGTAAGGTCATCAACGATACCAACCGTAAAGTGGTTTTTCGGAGCTTTAAGCTCAAGGTTATCATATACAGCCTTAACCATAGAAGGTGTAAACTCTTTTGAAGCAAGACCGTATCTGCCGCCAACAACGGTTACATTAAGATTTGCTTCTTTGATTGCTGTACAAACGTCCGCGAAAAGAGGTTCACCGAGTGCGCCCGGCTCTTTTGTTCTGTCAAGAACTGCGATAGCCTTTGCCGACTTCGGAATAGCGTCAACAAAGTGCTTGATTGAGAACGGTCTGTAAAGACGTACTTTTATAACGCCGACCTTCTCGCCCTTTGCTGTAAGATAATCAACTGTTTCCTCAACGGAGTCACAGCCCGAACCCATAAGTACAATAACTCTTTCGGCATCGGGAGCGCCGTAGTAATCGAACAGGTGATAACGTCTGCCTGTTACCTTGTAAACCTTGTCCATATATTCCTCAACGATTTCGGGAACAGCGTCATAATACTTGTTGCAGGCTTCTCTGTTCTGGAAGTAAATATCGGGGTTCTGCGCCGAGCCGCGAAGCTCCGGATGTTCCGGATTCATGCTCTTTGCGCGGAAATCCTTAACAGCGTCCATGTCAACCATTTTTGCCATATCTTCATAATCAATGGCGTCGATTTTCTGAATTTCGTGAGAAGTTCTGAAACCGTCAAAGAAATGAAGGAACGGAACTTTTGCTTTAAGAGTTGAAAGGTGAGCGACAGTCGCAAGGTCCATAACCTCCTGAACGGAAGCTGAAGCAAGCATTGCAAAGCCTGTCTGACGGCAAGCCATAACATCGGAATGGTCACCGAAGATTGAAAGAGCGTGAGCCGCAATACATCTTGCGCTGACATGGAAAACTGCGGGTATAAGCTCACCCGCGATTTTGTACATATTCGGAATCATAAGGAGAAGACCTTGTGAAGCCGTAAATGTAGTAGTTAAAGCACCTGCCGAAAGAGAGCCGTGAACGGCACCTGCGGCACCTGCCTCCGATTGCATTTCCGCAATTTTCATAACCTGACCGAAAATGTTTTTGCGGCCGTGAGCTGCCCATTCGTCACATACTTCAGCCATTGTTGAAGACGGAGTTATGGGATAGATGGCTGCCGTGTCGCTGAACGCGTAAGCCACGTGAGCGGCGGCGGTATTGCCATCGACTGTAAGTTTTGTAGCCATATTTATTTCCTCCTAAAAAAATTATTTATAATATTTATTTAACGCGAGTATGAATAACTCTGCGAAAAATTTTAATCAATCAACGATTTACCTGTCATTTCCTCCGGAATTTTAAGCCCCATCATTGTAAGCATTGTGGGAGCAAGGTCCGAAAGACCTCCGTTATGAAGGGCTCCGTCATAGCCTATCATAACAAGCGGTACGGGGTTTGTCGTGTGCGCCGTAAACGGACCGCCGTCCGTATCTATCATACAATCGGCGTTTCCGTGGTCTGCCGTAATCAGAAGCGCGCCGCCTTTTGCGGTAACGGCATCAACGACTTTGCCAAGGCACTCATCAACGGTTTCAACCGCCTTTATTGCGGCGTCCATATAGCCCGTATGCCCTACCATATCGCAGTTTGCGAAGTTAAGTATAATAACGTCGTATTTATTGCTTTCAATGCGCTTTAAAACCTCGTCCGTAACTTCATAAGCGCTCATTTCGGGCTGAAGGTCATAGGTCGCGACCTTAGGCGAAGGAATAAGCGCTCTGTCCTCACCGTCATAAACCTTTTCAACGCCGCCGTTAAAGAAAAACGTAACATGAGCGTATTTTTCGGTTTCGGCAATACGGAGCTGTTTCAGACCTTTTACGCTTAAATACTCGCCGAGAGTGTTTTTAAGACTTTCGGGCTTAAAAGCAACCTCTACATTAGGCATTGAAGCGTCGTACTGGGTCATACATACGTAGAAAACCTTATTGTAAATCTTCCTTTCAAAACCCGAAAAAGCGTCATCAACAAAACAGCGTGTAAGCTCTCTTGCCCTGTCAGGTCTGAAATTGAAGAAAATTATACTGTCATTTTCCTCAACCTTTGAGCCGCCGCCTATTACGGTCGGCACCACAAATTCATCAAAAACTTTTGCACCATAAGATTTTTGAACGGCATCTGCGGCATTATCGCAGGCTTCGCCGGCTCCGAGAGCAATAGCGTCATAGGCTTTTTCAACCCTGTCCCAGCGATTATCTCTGTCCATGGCATAGTATCTGCCCGAAACAGTAGCAATTTTGCCGACACCGATTTCTTTAAGCTTTTCTTCAAGAGCCTTTACATAATCAATACCGGAGTTCGGCGGAACATCACGTCCGTCAAGCAGAGCATGAACATTCACATCTTTTAAGCCAAACCTTTTTGCCATTTCAACAAGGGCATAAAGGTGAGTGTTGTGACTGTGAACGCCTCCGTCGGATAAAAGACCTATAAGGTGCAGCTTGCTGCCGTGCTTTTTGCAGTTATCCATAGCCGCGGCAAGCACATCGTTTTCAAAAAACGCGCCTTCTTCAATTGCCTTTGTAATCCTTGTAAGCTCCTGATATACTATTCTGCCCGCGCCGATATTGGTATGTCCCACTTCGGAATTTCCCATCTGACCGTCGGGAAGCCCTACGGCAAGGCCGCTTGCATTAAGCTGAGCGTTCGGATATTCTTTAAGATATTTGTCCATATTCGGCGTTTTTGCCTTGGCAATGGCGCTTACGCTTTCATCTTGTGTTACGCCGTAGCCGTCCATAATTATAAGCGCGAGAGGTCTCTTTGCCATTTTAATAAGCCTCCTTACGCGTTTGTCGCGGCATTTATAATTGTGCAGAAATCGGGAGCTTTAAGGCTTGCGCCGCCGATAAGACCGCCGTCAATATCACTCTGTGCGAGAAGTCCCGCGGCATTTTTGGCATTCATACTGCCTCCGTAAAGTATTCTCATTGTGTTTGCCGTATTTTCTCCGTAAAGTTCTTTGACAGTTTTACGGATAAAGGCGCAAACTTCGTTTGCCTGCTCGTCCGTCGCGGTTTTGCCCGTTCCGATTGCCCAGATAGGCTCATAAGCGATAACAACCTTTTCGGCGTCCTGCGCCGATATATTTTTGAGCGCAAGCTTAACCTGCATCGCGATAAAATCAAAGGTTACGCCGTTTTCACGCTGAGAAAGCGATTCACCCACACAAACTATCGGTATAATATCGTTTGCGAGCGCCTTAACCGTTTTAAGGTTTACGGTTTCATCGGTTTCCGCAAAATACTGACGTCTCTCCGAGTGACCGATAACCGTGTAGGTTACGCCTACTTCTTTAAGCATTTCAGCCGAAATTTCGCCTGTAAAAGCGCCCTTATCTTCAAAGTGCATATTTTCGGCGGAAACGGCAATTTTGCTGCCCTCCGCGGCTTTAACCGCCGCAGGGAGGCAAATATAAGGTGTGCAGACAACAACATCGCATGACGCTTTATCCGCGGTTTCTTTAATATCGGCAATAAGAGCGGCACCCTGTGATGGGGTATTGTTCATTTTCCAGTTGCCGGCAATTAATTTTTTTCTCATTTTTAATGACAGTCCTTTCAAATTAAAACTTATTTATCTTCAAGGCAGGCAATGCCGGGAAGCTCAAGACCTTCAAGAAATTCAAGACTTGCTCCGCCGCCTGTGGAAATATGCGACATTTTATCCGCAAAGCCGAGCTGTTCAACCGCTGCCGCGGAATCTCCGCCGCCGATAATTGTTGTAGCGTCCGCGTCCGCAACCATTTGTGCTACGGCAACAGTGCCCTTTGCGAAATTCGGCATTTCAAAAACGCCCATCGGACCGTTCCATACAATGGTTTTTGCGGCAAGAATTGTTTCTTTAAACTGCTCGATTGATTTTGGACCGATATCCATGCCCTGATAATCGTCCGGGATAGCCATAGAGTCAACAACCTTGAAGTTCGCGTCATTGCTGAAATCGTCAGCCGCAACGTTATCAACTGGGAGAAGCAGCTTAACGCCCTTATTCTTTGCTTTTGCGAGAATTTCCTTGCAGTAATCAAGCCTTTCCTCATCAAGAAGAGACTTTCCGATATTTCCGCCCATAGCCTTGATAAAGGTGTAAGCCATACCGCCGCCTATAACAATGGCGTCAACCTTTTCGAGAAGGTTGTTTATAACGCCGATTTTGTCCTTAACCTTAGCGCCGCCGAGAATTGCCACAAACGGACGGTCGGGATTTGAAAGCGCCTTGCCCATAAAATCAATCTCTTTTTTGATGAGATAGCCCGAAACGGCGGGAAGATAATCGGCAACGCCTGCGGTTGAAGCATGCGCTCTGTGCGCTGTTCCGAAAGCATCGTTTACGAATATATCCGCAAAGGAAGCAAGTGCCTTTGCGAACGCGGGGTCATTTTTCTCTTCCTCGGCGTGGAAACGAACGTTTTCAAGAAGCATAACATCGCCGTCTTTAAGACCTGCGGCAAGCTCTTTCGCGCTTTCGCCTATAACGTCTTTCGCAAGCTTAACCTCTTTGCCGAGCTTTTCGGAAAGCCTTTTCGCAACGGGAGCCAGGCTGTATTTCATATTGAATTCGCCTTTCGGCCTTCCCATGTGTGAGCAGAGGATAACCTTTGCGTTGTTTTTTATAAGATATTCAATCGTAGGCAGCGCGCCCACTATACGGTTTTCGTCCGTAATATTGCCGTCAGCATCAAGCGGAACGTTAAAGTCGCATCTTACAAGGACTTTTTTGCCTGTTACGTTAATGTCCTCAACAGTCTTTTTGTTTAACATAATAACACCTCATTAAAAAAATTTTTCACAATTAATAAAAAAAGGACAATATACACCATATATTATTTTACATCAAATAGGAAAAAAATTCAAGTGCTTTACACAATTTTTTCTATATTTATATATATTGACAAAAAATATTGATATTTTTTAGTCAATATTGTTTATATAGACAAGATATTATGCTTGAAAAAAAATAAAAAATAAAGTATAATAAAGCAAATGCAGTAAAAAAGAGGATTTAAAAAATGCGCATATATTTTACTGATTTTTCATGGCTTATAAAAGAAGATGGTATTAAAGCGGCAAGAGAAGCCGAAAAAGAAGCGGTGAGGCTTATTCTTCGCCGTGCCGCCGGGGATTTAAACTTAAAAAAACCTATATGTTTAAAATATCTTGACAGCGGCAAACCTTATATTGACGAAGCCGAAATAAGCATAGCTCACAGCGGCAATTTTGCCGTGGCTGCTTTTTCGGATAAACCTGTCGGCATTGATATTCAGACAGTTTCGGAAGTTAAAGAACGTGTAATGAAGCGGTGTTTCTCGCCGGAGGAAACCGAAAGAGTAAATCATTCTTTGTGTCCGGAAAAAATCTTCACCGAAATATGGACGGTGAAGGAGGCGAATTATAAATTGTCGGGCAATTATAAAGAGGCAAACGAACACAAATTTACGCTTGAAACCGAAAGCTTCGCTCTGACGGCAGTCGGCGAAGGCGCGGAAAAAGCCGGGATTTTTGTCATTTGAAAAAGGCGTTTATTTCACCGATTTTTGCCATGGTACAGTCATAACCGTGCTCATAAAGAGCGCGAAGCTTATTTTGATTTTTTTCAAATCTGCCGATATTTACTTTGTCGCTCTCCGGTGCGATTATAACCGCCCTGCCTTCTTTTTCGAGTTTTTCGGCAAGCTGTTGTTCCGATTTATATACAAAATGTCTGCGGTTTATTGTATCAACAAAAGCAGGATATTTTTTATAAATTTTGCTGTACGCGGCTTTAAAGCCTTCGGGCTTTTTAACGTAATTTTTCGGTCTTGTAAGAACAATTACAAGCTTGTCACAGCCGTCAAGCAGCGCACGCTTTATCGGTATTGGGTCGCTTATTCCGCCGTCCATATATTTTTTGCCGTTTATTTCAACAGGTGATGAAATTAAAGGTAGCGAGGACGAAGCCTGTACGGGTAAAAAAAGCTCTCCAAGCTCATTTTTATTAAAATAACGGGTTTTTCCGGTTTCAATATTTGTAGCTCCGACACGGTATTCGGCGTTTGAGGCTTTAAAAGCTTCATAATCAAAAGGTTCCTCCGAAAAATGAGGGAGAACATTAAAAATGAAATCCATACCAAAAGCGGATTTTTCTTTTATAAGGTTGCGCATACTTAAGTATCTTGGGTCGGCAACGTATTTCAATGTGATCCTGAAGCCTCTGCCGTTTTGTCCCGACAGATATGTGAGAGCATGGGCGGCTCCCGCGGAAACGCCCACAATATAGTCAAACATTATTCCGCTGTCCATAAAGGCGTCCAGCACGCCGAGAGTAAAAAAGCCTCTCATTCCGCCGCCTTCAAGCACAAGACCTGTTTTCATAACCTGTTCATCTCCTTTGATATATATTTTAACATATTTTTAATAAAAATACAATATTTTTGCCCGAATATTTTACATTATTTATATTCCTACTGTTTCATTATTGTTACAATTATTGACTTTTTTCGTTGTTTTTGATAAAATAAGAATATATATTTTCTATTTAATATCGGAAACAAAACGGAGATGAAGCTTATGCGCATTAAAAGCAGGACTTTAATATGTATCGTTTTTTTGAATATTTTATCGTTAAGTGTTTTCGCGAAAACCGTTTCTTTTAATGATATTGAAAGCGGCGCTTCATACAGCGAAGCTGTTATGACGGCGGCGCAGCAGGGCTTTTTTAAAGGTGATGAAAATGGAAATTTCAACCCGGAAAACACAATAACAAGGGCGGAATTTGCTGTCCTTATGTGCAGGCTTGCGGGAAGCGAAAAAACCGCTTCAAAAACAAGAACAAGACATTTTTCCGACCTTGACACGTCGCATTGGGCAAACGGTTATGTTGCGTGGACAGAAAAAAACGGTATAATAAACGGCTTTGATGACGGCACCTTCAGACCTGAGGGCGAGGTCACGCAGCAGCAGGCGGCAAAAATGATAATCTGCGTTATAGGGAAAAAAGCGGAGGCTGAAAACCTCGGCGGATATCCGAAAGGATATGAGGAAGTTGCGAAAAAACTCGGTATGGCGGAAGAAGTGACAAACGCTTCACTTAAAAGATACGAGGCGGCTATTTATATTTCGGGCGCCGTAAAAGAAGAAGAAAAATCAGAACATAAAAAAACAGAAGAAAAAAACGCCAAAAATAATTTGTCCGACACTCTGACCGATAAAGAAAAAGCGGATGACCGGGACGGTGACAGCCTTACTTTAAAGCAGGAGGAAAGAGATACCTGCACAGCCTGCGCTATGGCAATGCTTTTAAGACGCGCGTATTTTCTTGAAGGAAAGGATTTTTCGGATATTACCGAGGAAGCGCTGAAAAATGACGAAAATGTCTGGCTTGAAGGAGTGGGACTTTATCATAATATAACCTTTGGCAAATATAACATAGTAAAGCGTGATTTGGAAGAAGATATTGACAAGCAGGCGTATTTTACGGAACAGATAAAAAAACACCCCGAGGGCATTATTATTTACGACCGGGGTATGTGGCACGCGCTTCTTCTGACCGATGTAACAAACGGTACGTTTTATGTATGTGACCCCGCAACGGGCTTTATAACACCGATTGAGGAAACAAGGACAACGGAGGGTTTCGGCGCGGAGGAAAAAATAAACGGTATTGACAGCATATGGATTATGAAATAAAAGAGGGCTGCAAATGAGAAAGATTTTGAGCCATGTCCGCAAAGCGGTTGAAGATTACAATATGATTGAAGAAGGAGACCGTATCGCGGTCGGCGTGTCGGGCGGGAAAGACAGCATAAGTCTTATGCTGGCTCTTAAAGCCCTTCAAAGGTTTTATCCTAAAAAATTTGAGCTTGAAGCGGTTTGTCTTGACCTCGGCTTTAAAGGAGCGGATTACGCACCTCTTTTAAATCTTTGCGAGGAAAAAGATATAAATCTGACTTTGGTAAAAACGCAAATCGGAGAGGTCGTTTTCGATATACGTCACGAGAAAAACCCTTGTTCGCTTTGCGCGAAAATGCGCCGCGGAGCCCTTCACGAGCAGGCAAAAGCGCTCGGCTGCAATAAAGTCGCGCTCGGTCATCACTTTGACGATGTGCTTGAAACCTTTTTTCTGTGTCTTTTCAATGAGGCACGAATAGGCTGTTTTTCGCCCGTCACCTATCTTGACAGAACAAAACTTACTCTTATAAGACCGTTTATATATATTGAGGAGCGTGAAATAAAACGCTTTGTAAGGGATAACAATGTACCGGTTATTTTTAACCCCTGCCCGTCGGACGGTAAAACCAACAGGCAGGATATGAAGGATTTTATAGCGGAGCTTAGCAGGAAGCACCACGGCATAAAGGGCAGAATTTTTCACGCGATTGCTAATTCCGATATTGATACCTGGAAAAGAAAGAGTGATTTATAATGCGGCTTGATAAATTTCTCGCGTCGTTTTCCGATTACAGCCGAAAGGAAATAAAAGCTGTTTTAAAAGAAAAGCGGGTAACGGTGGGCGGCAGCGTTTTAACGGACCCGTCAGCTCATATTAACCCCGAAACGGATATAATCACACTTGACGGTGAGCCGCTTGTTTATAAACCATATATATATTTTATGATGAATAAGCCTGCGGGTTTTATAACAGCTACAGAAGACAGGCGTGACCGCACGGTTATGGAATTTGTGCCGCGGGAATTTTTGAAGTATGAGCCTTTCCCCGTCGGCAGACTTGATAAAGATACTGAGGGGCTTCTTGTTTTTACCAATGACGGTGAGCTTGCGCACAGACTGCTTTCCCCAAAAAAGAAGGTTCCGAAGGTTTATCTCGCGACAGCGGAAAGGAAAATAAGCGAAAAGGACATTAAAGCCTTCAGAAAAGGCATATACATAGATGAGGACGGATATACAACACTCCCCGGTGATTTAAAAGTTGTTTCGGAAGGGGGAAATCCCGTCTGCGAGGTTACAATATATGAAGGAAAGTTTCATCAGGTAAAGCGAATGTTTGAAAAATGCGGCAACCGTGTTTTGTATCTTAAAAGAATAACCTTTGCGGGAGTGGCGCTTGATGACAGTCTTAAAACGGGGCAGGTCCGTGAGCTTACCGCGGCCGAAACAGATATATTAAGGAGTTGTTTTAAGAATGAATAAATATGACAGGAAAAAAAGAATAGTCGCCTGGGTGCTTATAGCCTGTATGGGTTTAACACTTGTTATAGGCGCCGTAATGCAAGTTTTGAGCGTTTTTTAAAACATAAATTTTAACGGAAGGTATGATTAAAAAAGTATGAGAATTGTTATAAAAATAGGTACATCGACACTCGCCCATTCCACGGGCAGGCTTAATATAAGGCGAATCGAACAGCTTTGCAAGGTTATGAGCGACCTTAAAAACAGCGGACACGAAATAATACTCGTTTCGTCGGGAGCAATAGGTATGGGTGTAGGCAAGCTCGGCCTCGGCGGCAGACCGGAGGATATAGCTTCAAAGCAGGCGGCGGCGGCTGTCGGGCAATGCGAGCTTATGTATGTATATGATAAGCTTTTTGCGGAATATAATCATACAGTCGGTCAGCTTCTTATAACGGGCATTGATATAGAAAATGAGCGTCACAGAAAAAATTTTGAAAATACGCTTTATAAGCTGCTTGAGCTTGGAGCTCTCCCGATTATTAACGAAAACGATACCGTTTCAACCGATGAAATCGAAATAGGTGATAACGATACTCTGTCCGCTATTATCGCTTCAAGTATAAACGCGGAATTACTTGTGCTTTTATCGGATATTAACGGGCTGTACAATAAAAATCCGAAGACGCACCCCGATGCCGAAATGATAGAGGTCGTAAGGAAAATAACACCCGATATTGTGGCTCTTTCGGACGGAAAAGGAGTGCTCGGAACAGGCGGAATGGCAACAAAAATAAAGGCCGCGGAGCTTGTAACAAAGTCCGGCTGCGATATGGTAATCGCAAACGGAGCATATCCCAAAAAACTATATGACATTGTGGAGGGAAAGCCTGTCGGCACGCGGTTTATAAAGGAGAACGGTTAGTATGAAAACATCGGATATTTTAAAAAACGCCGTAATGGCAAAAAACGATATGCTTCTTCTGAATGCGAAAACAAAAAATGAAGCATTACTTAAAATGGCGGAATACCTTGAAAAAAACACCGATAAAATTCTTGACGCAAACCGTCTTGATACGGAAAAAGCAAAAAATACGGTGTCGGACGTTATGCTTGACAGGCTTAAGCTTGACGAACAACGCATAAAAGCTATGGCTGACGGTATAAGAGACGTTTCGGAGCTTGAAGATCCTATCGGTAAAATTCTTGAAAAAACAGTGCGCCCAAACGGGCTTATAATTGAAAAAACTTCTGTGCCGCTCGGTGTTGTCGCAATAATTTACGAAAGCCGTCCGAATGTTACCTCTGACGCTGCTGCGCTGTGTTTTAAAAGCGGAAACGTCTGTGTGCTGAGAAGCGGAAAAGAGGCGTTTAATTCTTCGGCAGCAATAGTATCGGTTTTAAGAGAAGCTCTTGAAGACTGTAATATTACGGCGGACTGTATAAATCTCATAACAGACACGAGCCGTGAAAGTGCGGCTATGCTTATGGTAGCAAACGGTTATATTGATTTGCTTATTCCAAGAGGCGGCAAAGGACTTATAGACGCCTGCATAAAAAATGCTACCGTTCCTTGCATACAAACAGGCACCGGCATTTGTCATATATATATTGATGAGAAGGCAGACCTTGATATGGCGCTTAAAATAGTTGAAAACGCAAAAACAAGCAGACCTTCCGTCTGCAATGCCGAGGAAGTTCTGCTTGTACATGAAAGCGTTGCCGACAATTTTCTGCCGCGGTTAAAACATCTTCTTACAGATGAACGCAAAAAAAACGGACTGGTTCCTGTGGAGCTTCGGCTCGACCGTAAAGCGGCTTTGTACATCGAGGGAAAAACGGCATCGGAAAAGGATTTCGACACAGAATTTCTTAATTATATTTTAGCTGTAAAGGTTGTCGCGAGTCTTGATGAAGCAATAGAGCATATAACGGCTCACTCGACCGGTCACAGTGAAGCTATAATAACCGAAAACAAGCAGGCAGCCGAAAAATTTTTAAATCTTACAGACAGTGCAGCGGTTTATGTAAACGCCTCTACCCGTTTTACCGACGGCGGAGAATTCGGACTTGGCTGTGAAATGGGAATTTCCACTCAAAAACTTCACGCAAGAGGTCCTATGGGACTTTGTGAGCTTACGGCATACAAATATAAAATATACGGAAAC
>CACZWD010000019.1 GCA_902784805.1 uncultured Ruminococcus sp.
GTTTAATTTTCAAAGACCATTGCTCCCGCTCAACCTCACCGGTTTTGCGACAGCTTTATTATTATACCACTTTTTTTCCCACTTGTCAAGCACTTTTTTTATTTTTTTTGCTTTTTTTTAATTTTTTCAAAAATCTTATCTTAAAACAGGAAATACATAAAGCAGTACCGAAAGAAATTGCAACACGCTTCCCGCTAAAATAAACAGGTGAAAAATCGAATGCATATATTCATATTTATGAAGGATAAAGAATATCACTCCGATTGTATAAACAACGCCTCCCGCAACGAGAAGTATAAGTCCGTTTTTCGGAAGAAGCCTTACAAGGTCGTCAAACGAAAAAATTATAATCCAGCCCATAATAACATAAAGCGGAAGCTCCAGCCATTTTATGGATTTTCTTAATGCCGCGAAAATTATTCCTATAAGCGCCAGCCCCCATATTATGCCGAAAATAAGCCAGCCGAGAGATATTCCGTGGTAATCCGCGGTTCTTAACGTTACGAGCGCATACGGCGTATAGGTACCCGCGATGAGCAAAAAAATAGAGCAGTGGTCAAACACCCTGAAAACGCTTTTCGCGCGTTTTGGAGTTATTGCATGGTAAAGCGTTGACATTGTATACAGTATAATTAGTGTTATGCCATACACAATGCCGCTCGCAAGACACCAGCCGTCACCGTAACGCACCGCAAAAACTATCAGCAGCACAAGTGCCGCAATCGCTATTAAATCTCCTATACCATGTGTCACGGCATTAAAAATTTCTTCTCCTACCGTGTACATTTTACCCGATGATGTATCTCTTTTTTTCATATTGCACCTCTTGGTTTTAAATATTACTCTTAGTGGTTTTGAATACTATGTATATTATACCACCGAAAAATAAGGTTGTCAATACATATTTAAAATTTTTTCCATTTTTTTGTATTTTAAAGCAAAAGGTATTTTTATACGATTCTGATTCTTGACATTAATATAAGTATATGGTAAAATATTAACATATATTTGCAAAATACTAAAAAACATAGGTGATAATTGAAATGAGAAGTAATATTCATAAGCTATGGCGTTGCGTGCTTGCGGATATAATATATAAGCTTGCTGGCGTTGAAACAACCGGAAAAATAGACGCAGATGCAGAACGTTATCTGATAAGCGGCTCAAATGAGGATAAACACCGAAGGGGATTATCCGCGCTTAATCATCTTCTGCTTTCGGAAGACAGGACATTCAGAAATGTATTTTATTACAGAGTATATAGGTCGGGGAAGCTTTGCTCCCTGTGCAAACTGTTTTTACCGCCTGTCAAAGCAGTTGAAATCTACGGAGAGATAGACGGAGGGCTTCTTTTATCCCATAATCACATGGTCGTGCATCCACAAAAAGCAGGAAAGAATTTGTATGTCGGTCCCGGAGCAGTAATAGGAAAGAATAACGGCGGGTTTCCGATAATAGGCGACAATGTGTACATCGGCGCAAATTCAACTGTGATAGGTAATATCAATATAGGTGATAATGTCGTAATTCGCCCCGGCACGGTTGTCACAAAAAGTTTGCAGAGCAATGCGGTTTACAGCGGAAATCCGGCGCGTTGCGAAAACCAAAACGCCTGAAAAAGTGATTTTGCGAAACGGAGATAATAAAATTATGATGATAATTTTAAAAAGTGTAAAATGTATATTTGCGGATATAATGTATTTTTTCAGCGAAGCATCGGTTAAAGCGTTGATAGATGCCGATGTAAACCGAAATTTAAAATGGGATGCCGCAAAAGACAGATTAAAAGGAAAAATAATGCGGCTGAATTATCTTTTGCTGAAAAAGATAGAGTTCAGAAATATTTTTTATTTGAGAGTTAAGCGACAACGCCATCTTTCCGCTTTTTGCAAGGTTTTTCTTCCGGGTATCGACACGATTGAATTTGGCAGCGGAGAAATCGGAGGAGGTCTTTTGATTTCTCATTATCACAGTGTGATTTGTCCCGGAAAAACCGGCGCTAATTTCCGCGTGGGTCCCGGAGTCGTTATAGACAGGGACAGGGACAGTTACCCGACCTTCGGAAACAATATTTATGTAGCCTCCAATTCAACGGTAACAGGAAATGTTTACATAGGTGATAATGTAATAATCGGTGCCGGCTCGGTTGTTACGGAAAATTTATCGGGCAATGGTGTATATGTCGGAAATCCGGCAAAATTTTTAAAGCATATAGATGATAACAAAGACTTATTGAATGAAATAATGTAAAAAATATGAAGAAAATTGATGCTAAAAATTATGAATATAAGGATTTGTTTACGGTAACCGTTTACCAAATAAACCGTACCTGTATTATGTCGGTTGTGATAAGGAAAGCAGATATATTCTGAACAAATTTGGAAAATATTACATTGCTAACGTATGCTGCTCACTTGATGAATTCTATAATTTTATCATTGCAGGAAATAACAGAATACGCCCGCGAAGCACATCAAAACGGATACCTTTCCGATGAAAAATACAGCAAGATACTTTCACTTTGTTGATACAGGCAAATCCGTATTTTCATAAAAGTTAAAGGAGAAGTTTAAAACTTCTCCTTTAACTTTTATTTCTTAAAAATCTCAAGAGAACGCTCCAAAGTGCCGTGAATTTTTGAAATCACAACTCCGTAATTCGTAAACGGCACGCCCTGACTGCGGCAAATATCTGTCCTTGTCCGCATAGCGGTTTCATTTAACATACAGCCTCCGCAATGAATGACAAGCGAGTAAGCCTTTACATTATCCGGAAACTCTCCGCCCGATGTAAAAGCAAACCGAAGCTTTTTCCCCGAAAATTTCTCTATCCATTCCGGAAGCTTTACGGTTCCTATATCACCGCATTGTCTGTGATGCGTACAGCCCTCGGAAATAAGTATTTTATCACCGTCTTTAAGCTCATCTATCGCTCTCGAACCGTCAACTGCCGCTTTAATACCCAGCTTATAGCGAAGCATAATGATTGAAAAAGATGTAAGATATACGTTTTCGGGAACAATTTTCGATACTTTCCCGAAAACCTGACTGTCACATATAACAAGCTTTGGCGGCGCTGACAGCATATCAAGCGCCTTTTCAAGCTCACCGTCCTGCAAAACCATTGCCGCCGCGTGGCTGTCAAGCACATCGCGCAAAACCATTTGCTGCGGCAAAATGAGTCTTCCCTTTGGAGCAGCTTCATCAATCGGCGTGACAAGAATAACCATATCTCCGCTTGATATAAGGTCTGAAACAAGCGGCTTTGTTCTTTTTACGGCAAATCTGCCGATAAGCTCTTTTAATCTGTCTATTCCGTCACCCGTTTCGGCACTAACGGAAATTTCATTTTCTTCTTTTATACTATAATTATTAATGTCATTTTTATTATAACATATTATATACGGGACATTCTGTTTTTTAAAAATTTCGGTAAGCTCTTTTTCATATTTCCCCGGCTCGCTGTCCGTAACAAGCACAGCTATATCGGCGTAATTTAACGCTTCCATACTCTTTTTAATACGCATTTCGCCAAGCTCGCCCTCATCATCAATACCCGCGGTATCAACTATTACAACAGGACCGAGCGGAAGCAGCTCCATTGCTTTTTTAACGGGGTCTGTTGTTGTTCCTTTAACCGGCGAAACAATAGATAAATTCTGTCCCGTTACAGCGTTTATCACGCTCGATTTGCCGACATTGCGCCTTCCGAAAAAAACTATATGAATTCGTTCTGCCGACGGCAGCTCGTTAAGACTCATATTTCACCATTCCTATCATATTAAAATCTGAAATCTCTTATACCGTTTTCAATTTTTTCAAGATGTTCACGGCAAATTTCTCTGACCTTTTCTTTTGGAATATTTTCAAGTTCCGCCCGGATTAAAGCTTCACCTATTTTTTTTGTTTCCTCCGAAGCGTAATCCATAAGAAATTCCTTAAGCGTCATAAGCGCGTTGGGGTGGCAGCAATTCTGAATCTGTCCCGATTTGCACAGACTCATAAATCGGTCGCCCGTTCTTCCTTCACGGTAACAGGCTGTGCAGAACGAAGGTATATAACCCATTTCCATAAGCCAGCGGACAACCTCATCAAGCGAGCGCTGGTCGGAAACGTCAAACTGTTCCGTATCATGCGGACGCTCCTCCTCGCTGTAACCTCCGACAGATGTTCTCGAAGCGCCGCTTATCTGCGAAACTCCGAGACGTATGACGTTTTCTCTTACCTTCTGACTTTCACGTGTTGAAATAATCATACCCGTATAAGGAACGCTTATTCTGATAAGCGCGCAAAGCTTCGCGAAAATCTCATCGCTTATACCGTTATCGAAAACATCGGGGTCAATATCGTCCGCGCGCTTTATTCTCGGCACGCTTATCGTGTGCGGTCCGACACCGTGAACGGCTTCAAGATGCTCGGCATGCATCAAAAGCCCCGCAAACTCATAGCGGTAAAGCTCCAAACCGAAAAGAACGCCGAGACCGACATCGTCAATGCCGCCCTCCATTGCTCTGTCCATAGCCTCCGTATGATAATTGTAATCATGCTTGGGGCCCGTCGGGTGAAGCTTTAAATAACTCTCTTTATGATATGTTTCCTGAAACAAAATATATGTTCCTATGCCGGCTTCTTTGAGCTTGCGGTAATTTTCAACGGTCGTCGCCGCTATATTTACATTTACTCTGCGTATCGCGCCGTTTTTGTGTTTAATGGAATAAATTGTTTTTATACATTCAAGTATATATTCTATCGGGTTGTTCACAGGGTCCTCGCCCGATTCTATCGCGAGCCTTTTATGTCCCATATCCTGAAGCGCTATAACCTCCGCCTTAACCCCCTCCTGCGTAAGCTTTTTACGGGGAATATGTTTGTTTTTTAAATGATACGGGCAATACACGCAGCCGTTCACGCAATAATTTGAAAGGTAAAGCGGTGCGAAAATAACAATACGGTTGCCGTAAAAATCCTTTTTTATTTTCTCCGCAAGGTCATAAATTTCCGCGATTTTATCGGGCATTTCACAGGCAAGAAGCACAGACGCTTCCCTGTGCGAAAGACCTTTCCGGAGTTTCGCTTTTTCGATTATACTGTCAATAAGCGCTACATTGTTTTTATTTTCATCAGCGTATTTAAGCGTGTCAAGAATTTCCTCATGGTTTATAAATTCGTCAGCGACAAGTGATTTCGGATCATACATTTTCATTTTCTCCTTCTGTTTTTAAAGATGAATATATTGTTTTTGTACTTATTCCGGACAAGCTTCCAAGCCTGCCTGATATTGCCGATATAACGCTGCCCGGAGCGTCAACCGCAACACTTATTACCGATATGCCTCTTTTTTCGTAGGGAATTCCCATACGTCCGAGAACATACTGCCGATAGCCGTGAAGTATGCCGTTAAGCCTGTCCACACTTTCCGGATTTTCAACAATTATACCAATAAGAGCAACTCTGCTTTCTTCCATTTTACTCCCTCTTTCTTTTTTAAAAAATAAAGCGCTCTTTACAAAGAAAGAGCGCAGCTTTAACCATATTTTTTTGCGTTCTTCCCCGTAAGCTCAAATGCTGTCAGGTCAGACAAATATTTTAAAATAATTCACGGTCAGAAAACCTTTCCGTTCATTGTTATTATTTTATCATACTTTATATGTATTTGTCAAGTCTGATTTTAAAGATTTTTTATATTTTGATTCGCAAGCTCAAAATAAAGCTCCTTTGACGTGACAAATCTGCCGATTTTACCGTCAGAATCAACAACAGCGCCTATACTGTCGGGAGGCAGCAGTTCCGCGGCACTCTTTACGGATAACCCCTGAGGCAAAAGATATATTTCGCCAAGCACCGCTTTTTCTCTTACAAAGCTCGAATAATTCAGTGACGGTTCGCAAAAAGCCGATATAAGTATAAAAATTCCGAGAAGCAAAAGAGAAAAATTGTATTCCGAGGTCAAAAAAATTACCGTTCCGAGAGCGGCGCAAAAAATCCCAAAAGTCAATCCCGTAAGCCGCATTATGAGCTTCGCGCTTTTTCGCCCGCAGGCTTTTAAAAGCACACTGTTTAAAATTCTGCCGCCGTCAAGCGGAATAACAGGCAAGAGATTTATAAGCCCTATACATAAATTAGGCAAAAAAAGCGGTCTGAAAACAAAATAAAACACCTGTGCGGAAATTAAACTCAGCACAGGTCCTGCAAGAGCTATAAAAATCATTTTCATATCGGAAATATTTGTCCCGTTTGTGTTTATTTCTACGCCAAAAGCGTGCAAAACAAGGCTTTCCGCGTGCTCGCGGTTTACAAAAAGCGCCGCTATATGTCCGCACTCGTGGATTACAACCGACACAAGTACAAGCCCGAAAGCGTCAAAATTACCTTTAAGCGCCATGCACGCGACAATAAGCAATGCCGAATAATGCACAAAAAAGTTTTTAAAGACATTAATCATAGATTTTAAACCATACCTTTCAATAATTAATTTATGATATTGTCTTTTGTTTCTTCATCTGCGCTTTTTTGTTCATTTTTTTCGGTAAACTTTTCGCTGCTTTCCGTAACAGGGATTTTCGGAGAACCGATTTTTTTCTCAACGATTCCATGCAGTCTGTCAACCCACGCGCCTATGTCCGTGTTTCTTGAAACCGTTTCTTTTGTAAACCCTATAACGGTTTGCCCTATCGGAAGCTCATGTGTGCCGCCGAACAAAACATAAAATATAACCGCTATACAAATAAGCGTCTGAAAAAATATTCTTTTTCCGCTACCTTCTTCGCCCCGTTCTTTTCCGTAATGCGCAGCTCTGCGCCTATGTGTATTCATATGTATCTCATTCCTTCCCGCTATCAGTATATAAAAATCACCGAATAAAACTTTACTACAATTTTATTCGGTGATTTATGCTAATATTCTTATCAAACTAAATTTCCTGCCTGCCCTCCATAGCTTTTGTAAGCGTAACCTCATCGGCATATTCAAGGTCGCCGCCCATGGGCAGACCGTGAGCTATTCTTGTTACCTTTACCGAAAGCGGACGCAGCAGCTTCGAGATATACATAGCAGTCGCTTCGCCCTCGATTGTGGGGTTTGTGGCTATAATAACCTCATCGACTTCATCGGTTATTCTCTTAAGAAGCTCCCTTATCCGTATATCTTCGGGACCTATACCGTCCATTGGCGAAATAACGCCGTGCAGTACGTGATAAAGCCCTTTATATTCGTTTGTGTTTTCAAGAGCAATGACGTCACGTGCGTTTTCAACAACGCAAATCACGCTTCTGTCACGTCTCGCTCCCGTACAAATCGCGCAGGGGTCTGTATCTGTAAGATTACAGCATACGGAGCAGTATTTTATTTTCTTTTTGGCGTCAATTATTGCTCCCGCAAGAGAATTTGCCTGCGAATCGGTCATTTTAAGCACATAAAACGCCATCCTCGCCGCGCTTCTTCTTCCAACGCCCGGCATTGCGGCAAATTCATCAATAAGCCTCGCAAGAGGCGGAATATATCCGTTCATTTTAAATTCTCAACTTTCAATTCTCAATTTTTAAAACAGTCCCGGAAGATTCAGCCCGCCGGTTATTTTACCCATCTCCGACTGCACCATACCGTCAACCTGTTTAAGCGCGTCATTTACGGCTGCGACGACAAGGTCCTGAAGCATCTCTATATCATCGGGGTCAACCACTTCGGGCTTTATGTTTATTTCGATAATTTCTTTTTTTCCGTTTGCCTTAACCGTAACCATACCGCCTCCCGATGAGGTTTCTACCGTTTTTTCCTCAAGGTCGGTCTGCGCTTTAAGCATATCCGCCTGCATTTTCTGCGCCTGCTTAATCATATTGTTCATATTCGCTCCTCCGGGGAAGCCGTTAAATTTTCCTTTTCCCATTTTATTATTCTCCTTTTATATTATTTCAAGATTTAATTTTGCCAGCTCCTCAAGCTTATCGGGCGTGGCGTTTTCGATAACCTTCTTCTGTAAAGCAAGCCTTCTCGGACGTTTCGCTCCCACTGCCTCAAACGCATCAAAAAGTTCTGTTTCCCTGTCTTTTATTATTTTTTCGCATCCGCGGGCGTCCTCACTCATATAAAGAAGCGTAAGCGTATCCTCGTTTCCGCTTGCCTCAAACTGACTTATAAATGAATAAAGCGCCGACTTATTATCTTTTAGATATGCAATTACATCCTTTAAACATTCGCTGTAGCTGCCTGCGGGTTTTATCTTCACCGTCTTTGTCTTAGGCGTGACAGCCTCGGTTTTTTTTGCCGAGGCGCTTTCCTTCTTTACAGGCACGCCCTCCGCCATCTTTTTTTCAACACTTGAAAGCCTGTCAAGAAGCGCCTCCTGCGACTGCATATAAGAAGGGTTACACAGCTTTATAAGGCATATTTCAAGCGTTACTCTCGGATTTGGACTGAATTTGACATCTGCCGCGGCTCCCGAAAGAGTTTTTATACAGTTTACGCATTTTTCTTCGGTAAAATCCTTCGCGGCAGCTTTAAGCTCATCAAGCGACTCACCACTTACGTCAATTACGGTTCCGGGATTTTTAAGCGTCAGACACATCATAATATTTCTTGCGGCAGCTATGAGCCCGCCTATTATAATATCTATGCTTTTTCCCGCGGCAAGCATATAATCAAGCGCCGATACTGCCGCCGCCGTATCACCCGCCGCAACGCTTTTAAGCATTTCAAGCGTCTGCCCGTCCTCGGCAACACCGAGTATATTTACAATTTCATCATACGACAGCTTGCCCGAACCGTAAGCAAGGCACCTGTCCATTATACTGAGAGCGTCACGCATTGAGCCTTCGGCAAGCCTTGCGACAAGCTTCAGCCCCTTATCGTCAATTTCCACACCGTCCGCCGACGTCACTTTTTTTAGATGAGCCGCAACATCTTCCGATGTAATACGCCTGAAATCAAAGCGCTGACACCTTGAAAGTATAGTTTCGGGAACCTTGTGAATATCCGTCGTCGCGAGAATAAACACAACATGCTCCGGCGGCTCTTCAAGTGTTTTTAAAAGGGCGTTGAAAGCACTCGGAGAAAGCATATGCACCTCGTCAATTATAAACACCTTATATTTTGCCTGCACCGCCGAATATATAACCTCGTCACGGATTTCTCTTATGTTATCGACGCCGTTGTTTGAAGCAGCGTCAATTTCCGACACATCAAGAATTGAGCCGTCAAGAATACCTTTGCAAGTCGGGCACTCGTTACACGGGTTTCCGTTCTTTGGGTTTGTGCAGTTTATCGCGCGGCTGAAAACCTTTGCGGTTGAGGTCTTACCCGTACCCCTTATACCCGTAAATATATAAGCGTGGCTTGTACGTCCTGTCACTATCTGATTGCGAAGCGTTTTTGTTATATGCTCCTGCCCTATCATATCGTCAAAATTAATCGGTCTGTATCTTCTGTAAAGAGCCTGATATGCCAAAACCGCTCACTTCCTTATAATATATTATCACAAATAAATTATACCATTACCAACCTTAAAAGTCAAGAAAAAAATCGGGCCCGTGAAATGCACAGCCCGAAATTTTTTATAAAATTTTTTCAAGACAGTCACCGACAGCTTTTGCCATTGAAGCAAAACCGTAATCGGTCGGGTGAGTATTATCTACCGTACCCTCACCCTTACATAGCGCCGTCAGCTCCCTGTTATCTATATAATAAACGTTTTTATCTCCTGCGGCTACCGCGTTATTATACGTTTTTAATATAATATCCCGGCGATTTTTTTCGTCATCGTTAAGATAATATTTCGGTCTTGGCATAATTATTATCGGCAGCTCCGGCTGAGCCTCTCGAACCGCTTTAAACATTTTTTCATGCGTCGCTTCAAGATGAGCGGCACTTGGCGCATTATGGTCATAATCATATACAAAAGCCACCATATCAAGATTTTTTATATATTCGGTAATTTCTTTTTCCGCCCTTGCGCTGCCCGAAAAACCGAGATTTATATAGTCTGTATTAAGTCTTCTTGAAACAACCGCTTGATAGCTTCTGCCCGGTCTTGAAGCGCATCCGCCCTGTGTTATTGACGAGCCGTAAAAAACAACAGGTTTCTCGTTTTTGTATGGCATAGGAGAAAGAATTTCAGCGTTTTTGTCAAGTCCTATAAAAAGCTCTTTTACATCGCTGTACAAAGGAAAGTTGATTGTGATTTCTTTCATTTTCCCTTTTTCCAAACCGCAGATGACGCTGTCAAACCCTCTTTTTGCGTTATTCTGTGGTCTGAACGTTCCCGTGTAAATTCCGCCCGAATATATATCAAAGCCTGCTGTACCGGTAAACGGAAAATGCGAAGCTTTGTACATTTTATCCATAACCGCAATTATCGCGACGGTTTCACTGTCCGTTCTGAAACGCACTCTGCCGCCCGCGGTGTTTGCGTGGAGCGCACAGACACCTTCATTTACGCTTTTCGCGACCTTTTCGGGAAGCCGTCTGAAGCGGTCGCCTTCACGCAAAAGCCCGTAAATTTTAAACGGCTCTTTTTCCGCATTGTAAAAATTCAGCCCTTCCTTGTTAATTATTTCTTCAATTTTAAAGTTCTTATCAATTTTTTCAAGTTTCATAAACCATATTTCTATTCCTATAAAATTTTTTCAAGGCAGTCCCCGACAGCCTTTGCCATCGAAGCAAAACCAAAATCGTTAGGATGAACGCCCTCAATTGTGCCGTCACTTCCGCAAAGCTCCGTTAAAGCGGTATTATCAATAAAATATACGTTTTTATCTCCCGCGGCAAGCGCGTTGCTGTACGTTTTGTATATAATATCGTGCCTTATTTTTTCTTCATCGCTCAAATACCTTTTCGGTCTCGGCATTATAATTCAGGCAGGGCTGCGCGCGCCTTACGGTTTTAAACATCTTTTCGTGCGTTGCTTCAAGATATTCGGGCGAGGGGGCATTATAATCATAATCATACACAAAAGCCGACATTTTAAGCCCGCTTATATACTCGGCAATTTCGTCTTCGGCTTTCGCGTTGCCGCCGAAGCCCAAATTTATGTAGTTAATGTCAAGCCGTCTTGAAACCATCGCTTCATATGTCATGCCCGGTCTTGAAGCGCAGCAGCCGGAGGTTATTGAAGAGCCGTAAAAAACAACGGGCGTTTCGTTTTTATAATTTTCCGGCGGAAGCAACTCCGCGTTTTCGTCAAGCCCTATATACATTTCGCTGACATATGAAAAATTCGGAAACGAAACAGAGATATTTTTTATCGTTCCGTCCGTTACGTTTTCTATAATATGCTCATATTCTGTTTCAACGTCAAACGGCGCTCTGAATGTGCCTTTAAATATATTATCAACGTATATATCGCAGCTTGCCGTGTTTGTTACCGCAAACAAATCCGTCCTGTGCACATTGGAAACTTTAAGGCTTACGGCAACAAACTTACTGTTTGTTTTAAAGCGTATTCTGCCTCCGACTGTTTTCATATGAAGCCCGTAAACCCCTTCGCTCACGGTTTTTGCTACAGCTTCGGGAAGCCTTCTGAACTGACCGTTTTCGTAGCTTACGCCGTATATTTTAAACGGCTCTTTTTTTATATCGTAAAATTTAAGACCCTCTTTATTTATTGTAGTTTCAAGCTTAAAATTGCTGTCAAGCTCCTCAATTTTCAAAATAATCATCTCCGCTTAATATATTCTTTCGTATATTCTATCATAAAAAAAATTTTTTTGCAATATAATAAATTACTGTTTTTTTGTAAAAAACGATTATTTATAAAAAATATTTACAGCATATGCCTGCAATTTCGGTCGAATACTGCAATAATTACTTGAACGGTTTATGTTGAATTTAACCACTAACGGGTGTATAATATAATTATAATAAACACAATATATAGTGGTTTTGAAAGGCGTGACCATACCGATGATACGTTCTCTTTTTAAAAGTATAATCCTCCGTGACGAAGGTCTTAAACTTGAATATTATATAATTTCATCTGATATCCGTCACGAAAAAAAACTGTTTTTTTCTTACGGCATAGAAATTGTCCAAACGTCCGTTTCCTCAAAATGCAAGCTTAAAGATGCCTCCTCCCTTATAACCGATATAACCTCCTCATACAATAAAATTTTAAATTTCACGGCGGCTCTCTGCGCAAATGCCGTTGACCCTTCCATGCTCTATGACGCCGTTACGGACGGGCTTGAGGAAGGAATTTTTTAATTTCCTTTTAAAAATACCGCAATACTTGACACTTTTCTCTTTTTATGGTAAACTGATACTGATAAAAAATAAAGAGAGGTTTTTGTTTTGAACAGTGAATTGATTTTTTTAAAACCGGTTTTTAAAAGTATGATATGGGGCGGCGATAAGCTTAAAAAGATTTCGGTTATGACGTAAGCGGTGATAATATCGGCGAATGCTGGGCTATAAGCGCTCACCCGAACGGTGACTGCGAGGTCATAAGCGGAGAGTTTAGAGGTCTGAAATTAAGTGAGCTATGGGAAAATCACCGTGAGCTTTTCGGCGGAGAAAAAGGAGACAGATTTCCGCTTCTTATAAAGATACTTGACGCTAAAAGCGACCTCAGCATACAGGTACACCCCGATAACGAATATGCCCGCTTAAACGAAAACGGCTCTCTCGGCAAAACGGAATGCTGGTATATTTTAGACTGCGAGAAGGATACTACCATTATTATCGGGCATAATGCAAAGGACAAAAAGGAGCTTGCCGATATGATTCACGGCGGCAGATGGAACGAGCTTATACGTGAAATTCCAATTAAAAAAGGTGATTTTTTTCAGATTGAGCCCGGCTGTCTTCACGCAATCAAGGGCGGCACAGTGATTCTCGAAACACAGCAAAGCAGTGACATAACCTACCTTGTTTATGATTATGACAGGCTCCAGAACGGGAAACCCCGTGAGCTTCATATAGAAAAAAGCATTGATGTAATTAACGCTCCCTTTACGCCGCCCGCTTTTAAGCGTACAGTAACCGAAAAAAACGGCTACACTACGGAACAGCTTATAAAATGCGAATATTATACTGTCGAAAAAATTACGACCTCCGGAAAAGCCGAAATTAATATGGGAAAAAGCTTTCTTAATGTAAGCGTTATTTCAGGCAGCGGCACGGTAAACGGCACAAGCATTAAAAAAGGCTCAAATTTCATTGTGCCTTCAACCTGTAAAAAACTCGTGCTTGAAGGAAATGCGGAGCTTATTGTATCTTATGTATAACCTAAACGCAGATGTCCCGCCTTTAAGGCAAAAGGGATACGGAGAACAGCTATGAAAAAAAAGAACAACCGAAACACAAAAGGCAGAATAATATCCGCGGCGTGGCGTCTTTTTTATAAACAAGGCTATGACGATACAACAGTCGAGGAAATAATCGAGGAATCCGAAACCTCAAGAGGCTCATTCTACCATTATTTTGAAGGAAAAGACGCTCTTTTAAGCTCTCTTTCATATCTTTTTGACGAGAAATACGAAGAACTTGAAGAAAGCCTTGACGATATAAAGGGAAGCTTTGAAAAGCTTATGTTTTTAAACCGTGAGCTTTTCGACTACATAGAAAACAACATTTCGCTTGACCTTCTCGCAAGGCTTTATTCATCGCAGCTTGTAACAAAAGGCGAAAAGCATCTTCTTGACCATAACAGGGTTTATTACAAGCTTTTAAGACGCATCGTTTCGGAAGGGCAGCAAAGCGGCGAGCTTACAAGGGACGTCACAGTAAACGAAATTGTCAAAACCTACGCTCTTTGCGAAAGAGCACTGCTTTACGACTGGTGTATATGCGACGGAGAATACTCGCTAAAAAGCTACGCGGAGAAACAAATGCCGATGTTTTTATGGAAATTAAAGAACTAATTTTTTAAATAGCATTTACATTTTTTATATTTTATGTTATACTTATTAAAAAATTATAACTGAGGTGGTTAAAATGAAAAAAGTTTTATTTGCACTCCTACTGTTTATGCTGATTTTTTCATGCGGCTGCACAAATATTTCGGTGATAAATAAGCAGGACAATCAAAAAACCAATGAATATTTACTGAAATCCGACAGCGAAATAGTAACGGAAGTGGATTTATCCAAGCTAAACGATACCGAACTCCGATATGCTCTTGAGGAAATTTATGCAAGGCACGGAAAAGTATTCAGTGACGCGAACTATGAAAAGTATTTTAATTCCAAGTCCTGGTACACGCCCGACCCTTCATTTAACGAAAATTCTCTTTCGGCGCTTGAAAAGGAAAACGCGGACTATATTATCGAATACATAAATAACCACAGTGAAAAAACTTCAACCGCTGATACAAGCAACTCTTTAAGTAAATATGATGAGGATTATTATTACAGCAATTACCGCGGCGACAATACATATATTGTTCCGGACAGCAGTGTAAGAAGGCTTACCGTGCGAGAGCTTTCGGGTTGCTCACCCACTATGCTTGCTCTTATCAGAAATGAAATTTACGCTCGTAACGGCTACATTTTCCAAAAGCAAAAGTATAAGGATTATTTTTCTTCTAAAGCCTGGTATTCACCGGATCCAAACTTTAACGAAAGCTTCCTGAACGATATTGAAAAATATAATATTCAGCTTATAAAAAGTATGGAATAAAACTATGAGCGGTAAAACAGGCAAATACAAGAAAATTATAACCGCAATACTGACATCTTTTATATTATTAATATCTGTAACAGCGGTTACAGGCTTTATATTTTTCACAAAAAACTATGATATCGTTATTGAAACAGACAATAAACAAGAAGCTCACGTCAAAGAAAAAGCGAAAGAAAAAAATTCAGTCCCCGGAAATGCCGGAAACACACCGCAAAGTACATCGTCTTTAACGACCGAAAAGGTCTTTACAGTCGTAATAGACGCGGGACATCAAAAGGTTGGTGATCCCGGACAGGAGCCTGTTGCTCCCGGAGCGTCACAGACAAAAGCAAAGGTTGCATCCGGAACAAAAGGCATTGTTACTCAAAAACCGGAATGTGAGGTAACGCTTGAAATTGCGCAGATTTTAAACGCGGAATTGAAGTCACGCGGATATAACGTTATTATGGTCAGAGAATCAAATGATGTCAACATAAGCAATTCGGAACGTGCCGCCGTTGCGAATAACGCAAACGCAGATGCCTTTTTGCGGCTGCACTGTAACGGCAGCAACGACAGCAACGTAAACGGAGCTTTAAGTATGTGCCAGACAAAAAACAACCCATACTGCGGCAGCTTATATACATATAGCAGGAAGCTCTCGGAATGTGTTTTATCCTGCTTATGCGCCGAAACCGGTGCAAAAAACCGCGGTGTTTCCGAAACCGACAGTATGAGCGGAATAAATTGGTGTAAGGTGCCGGTTACCATTATAGAAATGGGCTTTATGACTAATCCTGCCGAAGATCGCCTTTTATCTGACGTTGATTATCAGAAAAAACTTGCGGCAGGTATAGCAAACGGGCTTGATTTGTATTTTAAAAATTAGTAATGCAGCGGCGGTACGGTTTTTTAAAACCGTACCGCCGCTGCATTATTTTCTGTTACTTTTCAACTATTCTTTCACAGCCGCCCATATAAGGCTGAAGCGCTTTCGGAATTTTTACACTGTATTTTTCTCCGTCAAATTCAAGGTTGTTTTCAAGAAAAGCTATAAGCATCCTCGGCGGAGCGACAACCGTATTATTTAATGTATGCGCAAGATATTTTTCTCCGTTCTCACCCTTAACTCTTATGCCGAGCCTTCTTGCCTGGGCGTCTCCGAGGTTTGAGCATGAGCATACCTCAAAATATTTCTGCTGTTTCGGTGACCACGCCTCAACGTCATAGGATTTGACTTTAAGGTCGGCAAGGTCGCCGGTGCAGCATTCAAGAGTGCGGACGGGGATATCCATTGAGCGGAACAGCTCTACGCTGTAGCTCCACATTTTGTTAAACCAATCCATGCTTTCTTCGGGCTTACACACAACTATCATTTCCTGCTTTTCAAACTGATGTATGCGGTATATGCCTCTTTCTTCAATTCCGTGAGCGCCTTTTTCCTTGCGGAAACACGGTGAGTAGCTTGTAAGCTTAAGCGGAAGGGCGCTTTCGGGGGTTATCGTGTCAATAAATTTACCTATCATAGAATGTTCGCTTGTACCTATAAGGTACAAATCCTCACCTTCTATTTTATACATCATAGCGTCCATTTCTTCAAAGCTCATAACGCCGGTTACAACGTTACTTCTTATCATAAACGGAGGTATGCAATAGGTAAAGCCTTTGTTTATCATAAAATCGCGCGCGTATGAAAGAACTGCGCTGTGAAGTCTTGCGATATCACCCATAAGATAGTAAAAGCCCTCGCCCGAAACTTTTCCTGCCGCTTCTTTATCAATACCGTTAAATTTAGCCATTATATCCGTATGGTACGGGATTTCAAAATCGGGCTTCGTTTTTTCACCAAACTGCTCAACCTCAACGTTCTCCTCATCATTTCTGCCAACCGGAACAGAAGGGTCAACAATGTTCGGAATTTTCATCATAACATCTTTAAGCCGCGTTTCAAGCTCGCCTTCTTTAATTTCAAGCTCTTTAAGCTCGTCCGCCTGAGCATTAACCTGTTTTTTTATTTCTTCCGCTTCGTCACGCCTTCCTTGTCCCATAAGCGCGCCTATCTGCTTGCTGAGCTTGTTACGGTTTGCCCGAAGCTCACTTGCGCGGTTATTTGCATCACGCTTTTCGTCGTAAAGGGCTATTGCCTCATCAACAAGCGGAAGCTTGCTATCCTTAAACTTTTTTTTAATATTTTCCTTTACAATATCCGGATTGTCCTTTATAAACTTTATATCCAACATATTTATTGCCTCTTTTCTGAATAATACATGGATATATTTTAACATATTCTTCAAATTTTGTCAATACAAAACACTGTTTGATTTTTCCTATTTTTAAATTTGCACAAAAAAAAGGCTGCTTTTTTACAATTATTGTATTTTTAGCCGAAAATAATGATTTCCTATTTACTTTTTGCGTTTTTTGTTGTATAATTATTCATACAGTTAGAGGCAAAACTAATTTTTATTCATTTAGGATGTGTTTTTATGCAAAAAATTTTTATTGACGGAAGCGCCGGTACAACAGGTCTTAAAATATTTGACAGACTTGCCTGCCGCAGTGATATTGAGCTTATAACCTTGACGGACGCCGACAGAAAAAATCCTTTAAAACGCTCCGAAGCGCTCAACTCCGCGGATATTGCTTTTTTGTGTTTGCCCGACACCGCCGCGGCAGAAGCCGTAAGTTTTTTGAAAAACGAACATACTTGCCTGATTGATACTTCCACAGCTCACAGAACTTCCCCCGAATGGGTTTACGGTTTCCCGGAGCTTGCCAAAAGTTTTGAAAACAAAATAAAAACATCAAAAAGAATAGCCGTTCCCGGCTGTCACGCAAGCGGTTTTACAGCGCTTGTTTTTCCGCTTATAAAAAACGGATTTATTTCCTCCGACACGCTTTTAACCTGCCATTCGCTTACAGGTTACAGCGGAGGCGGCAAAAAAATGATTGCGCAGTACGAACTTGAAAAGGATAATCCGCTTCTTAAAGCGCCGAGACAATACGGTATTTCGCAGCTTCACAAGCATTTAAAAGAAATGACCGCTATAAGCGGGCTTAAAAACGTCCCTGCGTTTTGCCCGATTGTCGCTGATTTTTACAGCGGTATGGAGGTCACCGTTCCTCTGTTCGCGTCACAGCTTACCGGCGGCAAAACGATTGATAATATAAAAGAGCTTTACTCCGAAACATATTCAAAAAATGCTATTGTAAAATATACCGAAGCTTCCGACGAGGAAGGCTTTTTATCGGCGGCGAAGCTTTCGGGCAAGGACACTATGGAAATTGCCGTTTACGGCAATTCCGACCGCATTTTGCTGACCGCAAGATATGATAATCTCGGCAAAGGCGCTTCCGGCGCGGCGCTTGAATGTATGAATCTTGTAATGGGAGAGTCCCCCGAAACCGGACTTGTTATTTAAAATTCATTTTTCTTGTTTCCAACTAAAAAAGCTTTTACAGAAAGGTATGACTTAAATATGGATATAGTAAACGGCGGCGTTTGCGCCGCGAAAGGTTTCACGGCAAACGGAGTACACTGCGGCATACGCCGCAACCGCACAAAAAAAGACCTGGCGCTTATAGTAAGCGAAGTTCCGGCGACAACATCTGCCGTATATACAACAAATCTTGTTAAGGGCGCGCCGATAAAGCTTAACCAAAAACATCTTGAAAACCATACTGCGCAGGCTATTATATGCAACAGCGGCAACGCGAACACCTGTAACGCGAACGGTATGGAAATTGCCGAAGAAATGGCGGAACTTGTGCATAAATATACAAAAATAAAAAAAGAAGATGTTGTTGTAGCCTCCACCGGCGTTATCGGTCAACCGCTTGATATTACTCCCATTGCCGATAATATGGAAAAACTTGTAAAAGGTCTCGGTGACAGAAGCAAGGACGCGGCGCATGCCATTATGACAACCGATACGGAGCTTAAAGAAATCGCGTTAAGCTTTAATATAGGCGGCAAAACCTGTCACATAGGCGGAATCGCAAAAGGTTCGGGAATGATCCACCCCAATATGGCAACAATGCTTGTGTTCATAACCTCTGACGTCTCAATTTCTCCCGAAATGCTTGACAAGGCACTTAAAAGCGATATAAAAGAAACCTTCAATATGCTCAGTATTGACGGCGATACTTCAACAAATGATATGGTTGTTGTTATGGCAAACGGGCTTGCCGGAAACGAAACCATAACGGGCGAAGGCGAAGCTTTTAATGAATTTGCCAAGGCTCTCAACACTGTAAATATATGGCTGTGCCGTAAAATTGCCGCGGACGGCGAAGGGGCAAGCAAGCTGCTTGAATGTAATGTGAGCGGCGCAGACAGCCTTGACATTGCCAAAAAAGCGGCAAAATCGGTAATCTGCTCCTCACTTTTAAAAGCGGCAATGTTCGGAGCGGACGCGAACTGGGGACGTGTACTCTGTGCAATAGGTTACTGCGGTGCCGATATTGACGTATCAAAAATTGCCGTCAGCTTTAAATCCTCAAAAGGCGAAATTCTTGTTTGCGCAAACGGCGCGGGTGTTGACTTTTCGGAAGAAAAAGCAAAGGAAATTCTGCTTGAAAACGAAATTGAAATTAACGTTCGCCTTGGATGCGGCAGCTTTTCTTCAACAGCCTGGGGCTGCGACCTTACATATGACTATGTAAAAATAAACGGCGATTACAGAACTTAAGAAAAAGGAAGTAAGAATTATGGATATAACCAATGCTCAAAGGGCAAGAGTGCTTGTACACGCTCTCCCGTACATAAAAAAATACAACGGGAAAATTGTAGTTATAAAATACGGCGGCAACGCCATGCAAAGCGAAAAACTTAAAAATTCCGTTATGGGTGATATTGTTCTTTTATCGCTTATAGGCGCAAAAGTCGTGCTTGTTCACGGCGGCGGTCCCGAAATCACCGATATGCTTAATCTTATGGGCAAAAAAACGGAATTTGTAAACGGACTTCGGGTAACCGACGAGGAAACAGCGCAGGCGGCGCAAATGGTGCTTGCCGGAAAAATAAACAAAAGCCTTGTAAACCTTATATTAAAAAAAGGCGGCAATGCCGTAGGTCTTTGCGGTATTGACGGCAGAATTTTTGAATCAAAAAAGCTTAGTGAGGAGCTTGGCTTTGTGGGTGAAATTACAAAAGTCAACTCTGCTCTGGTTTCCGATGTGCTTGAAAAAGGATATATCCCCGTTGTCGCGACAGTCGGCTGTGACAAAGAAGGCAACGTATATAATATAAACGCCGATACAGCAGCGGCACGTCTGGCGGGAGCGCTTGGAGCGGAGAGCTTAATATCAATGACCGATATAAGCGGCATACTGCGTGACAAAGACGACCCTTCCTCTCTTATACCGAAAATCACTCTTGAGGAAGCGCCGAAGCTTATTGAATCAAATATAATAAGCGGCGGTATGATACCCAAAATAAACTGCTGCACCGACGCTATAAACTGCGGCGTAAAAAAAGTCTTTATAATAGACGGTACCGTTCCGCACTCGCTTTTAATAGAAACGCTTACCGATGAAGGTATCGGCACAATGTTTGTAAAATAACCGAAAGGATGCGCCTTTATGGATATTAAAAAAATTGATTCCGAATTTATTGCGAACACTTATAACCGTTTCCCGTTACAGGTATGTAAAGGAAACGGCAGCCTTTTATATGACGAAGCCGGTAAAGAGTATATTGATATGGGCAGCGGCATCGCAGTAAACACTTTCGGGCTTTGCGATGAGAAGTGGCAGGCGGCGGTGACGCATCAGCTTTCGGCTTTTCAGCATACCTCCAATCTTTATTACTCGGAGCCGTGCGCCGTTCTTGCCGAAATGATATGCAAAAAAACCGAAATGAGCAAGGTTTTCTTTGGCAATTCCGGAGCGGAAGCAAACGAATGCGCGATAAAAACCGCCAGAAAATACGCGGCTGAAACAAAAGGCAGTGAGTATTATACAATAGTAACTCTTAAAAACAGCTTTCACGGCAGAACTCTCGCAACGCTTGCCGCAACGGGACAGGACGTTTTTCATAAAGATTTTCTGCCTCTTACAAAAGGCTTTGTTTACGCAAGCGCTAACGACTGCGAAGATTTGCGCCGCGTTATTAAAGAAAACAAATGTGCCGCGATAATGTTTGAGTGCGTACAGGGAGAAGGCGGCGTTTTACCGCTTGAAAGGTCGTTTGTTGATGAAATACGCAGGCTTGCCGCCGAAAACGGACTTCTTGTAATATGCGATGAGGTACAGACAGGCAACGGCAGAAGCGGAAAATTATACTCATATATGCATTACGGAATAAAGCCTGATATTTTTACAACCGCAAAAGGTCTTGGCGGCGGATTGCCGATAGGCGCGGCGGTACTCGGTAAAAAAGTCGAAAATGTTTTAACTCCCGGCACTCACGGCTCAACCTTTGGCGGCAACCCGATATGCTGCGCCGGGGCAATAAGTATTCTTGAGCGTCTTGATGAAAATTTACTTTCCGAAGTAAAGAAAAAATCAGAATATATTATAAATGAGCTGAAAAACGCTGACGGTATCGAAAACATAACCGGTCTTGGGCTTATGCTCGGTATAAAAACGAAAAAACCTGCCGCCGAGGTAATAAAAAAATGTATGGAAGGCGGCGTGCTTTGTCTTTCCGCGAAGGATAAAGTACGGTTGCTCCCGGCATTGAACATTCCGCAGAATTTACTTGAAAAAGCGGTTGATACCATTAAAAAAGCTATCAAATAATTAATCGGTCTGTGATAAAATGCATAGAGACATAGAAAAGGTGTAGGGGCGTATAATATCCGCCTCTACGATAAACTGAGTTGGAAGCGGGCGGCAATCTGCCGCCCGCTTCCAACTCAGTTTATCTGCTTAAGCACTATTTTCTCTTCGCCCCCCAAAAAAGGGGGGCTGTGATAAAAACTATTTTGTCACAACCCCTTTTTAAACTAATTAGCTTGTTCAATTTGTTCCTGATTTTCTTTAACCTTATTCTTTTTACGGCGGACGTATGTCGGCACAACATCGGCAAGCACGTCCTTTATAAGCTCGTCATTATCTATTGTCATAGCTTCTTCAAGCTTTGCAAGAGATTTTTTAAGTGTTTCCATATTTATAAATATCGGGTGCCCGATAAATATTTTACTGTTTTCTGTGCTTACAAGCCCTTCTTCATCCATAAGAAGCTCTTCATAAAGCTTTTCACCAGGCCTAAGTCCAGTAATTTTTATATCTATATCTTCAAACGGTTTAAGACCTGAAAGCCTTATAAGATTAAGCGCAAGGTCATATATTTTAACAGGCTGCCCCATATCAAGTACAAAAATCTCTCCGCCCTTCGCGTAACACATAGCCTGAAGCACAAGCTGTGCCGCTTCGGGAATTGTCATAAAAAAACGAGTAATATCTTTATGCGTAACTGTTATAGGTTTATGCTCCTCAATCTGCTTTTTAAACAAAGGAATAACCGAGCCGTTACTTCCAAGCACATTTCCAAACCTTACGGCAACAAATTCCGTTTCGCTTATTTCCTGCATTGATTGTACTATCATTTCGCATATACGTTTTGTGGCGCCCATTACGTTTGTCGGATTAACCGCTTTATCGGTAGATATAAGAACCATTTTACGGACGCCGCACTCATCTGATGCTCTTGCGACATTATATGTTCCAAAAACATTATTTTTTATTGCCTCACCCGGATTATATTCCATAAGCGGAACGTGTTTATGAGCCGCCGCGTGAAAAACAATTTCAGGTCTGTAATGTTTAAAAACTTTTACAAGTTTATCATAATCACGCACAGAACCAATAATAACACGAAGCTCTATCATAGGATATTTTGTAGTAAGTTCATTTTGCAGCTCATAGACATTATTTTCGTATATATCAAGCACTATAAGCATTTTTGGTCCGTGTCTGACAACCTGTCTGCAAAGCTCAGAACCAATTGAGCCTCCGCCACCCGTAACAAGAATTACCTTGTTATTTATTTCATCGACAATCTGCTCGTCATTAAGCTTTATTTCTTTCCTGGGTAACAAGTCCTCAATTTTAACCTGTCTTATATGATGCGATGCATCGGCATGTAAGGTTTCACCGTTTATCATTTCATCAAGTGAAGGAATTGTCTTTACCGAAAGCCCTGTTTTTGAACAAATACTGTAAACTTTACTGCGAATTTCCGCGTTTGCGCTCGGTATCGCCATTATGATTTCCTTAATCTTGTTTTCAGAACAAATTTTTTCTATATCTTTATATGTGCCGAGTATCTTTTTACCGTCAATGAACATTCCGACTTTATTTTCGTCCTCATCAACTATTCCGCAAACTTCATATTTGCTTGTTTTGCTGTTCGCTATTGAACGTATAATCCAGCCGCCTTCATCACCGGCTCCTACAATTAAAACACTTATTTTTGAGCGGGTGTCGCCGGAACTTGATATGCCGTAATACATAAAACGAAGCATAACCCTTACCCCGACAGTAAGCGACGTAACAAAAATTATTGAAAGAACGTTTGTTTTTACGTCAAGCAAAACCGCCTCCGAAAAAGCTACCGACAAAACAACAATGACCACACCCGCAATCGCGGAATATATAATCATCCAAAGAAAATATCTTGTTGTAGAAAATTGTATTATATTGTTGTATATCTTACCGATAACATAAGCAAGTATATATATAATCTCTGTCGTAACAAGATTAATAACAAACGCCGGACTAGCGATAATTGCCCTTACTTCCGAAAACAAATGTATAAAACCAATTGAAATTAAAAACGAAAAACCTATCAGAATAACATCTATAAAAAGCATAATCTTATTCTGTTTGCTTGCCTTTTCCATACTACTTTATCCCCTTTGCAGTATTTTTTAGACGTATTAATTTAAAAAACTATTTTCTTTCCAATATAATCGTTAAGCTCCGAAATTTTTACTCTTTCTTGCTCCATTGTATCTCGGTCACGTACAGTTACGCAGCCATCATTTTCGCTATCAAAATCATAAGTTACACATAGTGGTGTGCCGATTTCATCCTGTCTGCGGTATCTTTTGCCTATGCTGCCCGCGTCGTCATATTCACACATAAAGTCCTTAGCAAGCATATCATATACTTTTTCCGCGCCTTCTCCAAGCTTTTTTGAAAGCGGAAGCACAGCGGCTTTATACGGTGCGAGCGCCGGGTGAAGATGCAATACCACTCTTGTGTCGTTGTCGCCGACTGTTTCCTCATCATACGCTTCGATAAGAAAAGCAAGCGTTACACGGTCGGCGCCGAGCGACGGCTCTATTACATAAGGAATATATTTTTCATTTGTAAACGGGTCGGTATATTCCATACTTTCGCCGGAAACCTTCTGATGCTGAGTAAGGTCAAAATCCGTTCTGTCGGCAATGCCCCAAAGTTCGCCCCAGCCAAACGGGAACATAAACTCGAAGTCTGTTGTGGCGTTTGAATAATGACTCAGCTCTTCCGGGTCGTGGTCACGAAGGCGAAGATTTTCCTTGCTGATACCAAGGCTGTAAAGCCACTGCGCGCAAGTATCTTTCCAGTATGCAAACCATTCAAGGTCGGTACCCGGTTTACAGAAAAATTCAAGCTCCATTTGCTCAAACTCTCTTGTTCTAAAAGTAAAGTTACCCGGAGTAATTTCATTTCTGAAGGATTTACCTATCTGCCCGACACCGAAAGGCACTTTTTTTCTTGAGCTTCTCTGAATGTTTTTAAAGTTTACAAAAATGCCCTGCGCGGTTTCAGGACGAAGATATATTTCGGATTTTGTATCCTCTGTAACCCCCTGGAAGGTTTTAAACATAAGATTAAACTTACGTATATCTGTATAATTAAGCTTGCCGCATACAGGACAAACAATTTTGTGTTCATTTATATAATCCATCATACCTTTATCGTCAAGCACGGCAGGATTAAAATCAATACCTTCTTTTGCGACATAATCTTCAATGAGCTTGTCCGCTCTGTGCCTTGTTTTACACTCTTTACAATCGGTAAGCGGATCGCTGAAACCGCCGATATGTCCCGACGCCACCCAGGTCTGCGGATTCATAAGTATTGCCGAATCAAGCCCAACATTATATTTGCTTTCCTGAATAAATTTTTTCCACCAGGCTTTTTTAACATTATTTTTAAGCTCCACGCCAAGAGGTCCGTAATCCCATGTATTGGCAAGCCCGCCGTAAATTTCGGAGCCGGCGTATATTATGCCCCTGCTTTTAGAGAGCGCGACTATTTTTTCCATTGTTTTTTCTGTATTTTTCATATGTAAGCATCCCTTCTTTATGTTTAATTCAGACAAATATATTTTACCATAAATATTGCTCACGGTCAAGGGCAAAAGTTACTAAATTATTGCCCTGTACATATCTTTTGCGGCATCTTTTGTAACATGGTCTTCTGTCGACAGCACCTCAACTTTGAGTGTGTTGCTACCAAAACGCAGGGTTATAATATCGCCGACTTTTACTCTGTCGCCGGGTTTTGCTGCCTTATCGTTTATAAGCACCCTGTCTCCACTGCACGCTTCGTTTGCGACAGACCTGCGTTTTATAAGCCTTGAAACCTTTAAAAACTTATCAACCCTCATAAATATCCTTTCCTTTTACAGTTCCGCCTCCAAAGCCTTTGCCTTATCCCAAAGCTTGTCCATTTCTTTAAGAGTCATATCTTCAAGATTTTTTCCGCTCTTTGCCGCCTCTTTTTCAACATATTCAAAGCGACGCATAAATTTTTTATTGGCTTCTTCCGCGGCAAGCTCCGGATTTACCTTTTGGAACCGCGCCACATTTACGACGGCAAAGAGAAGGTCGCCTATCTCCTTCTTTATTTCCTCCTCGCTGCCGTTTTCAATCGCTTTTTCGACCTCAAGCGTTTCCTCGCGGACTTTATCAAGGCAACCCGAAACATTATCCCAGTCAAAGCCGACTTTTGCCGCTTTGCTTTGTATTTTATACGCCCGAAGAAGTGCGGGCATACCCTTTGTAATATCCCGCATCGCCCCGGAAACAGTCTTAATATCACGCTCACCGCGTTTTATTTTTTCCCAGTTATCAAGCACCTGCTCGCTTGTATCGGCTTTAACATTGCCAAAAACATGAGGATGCCTCTTAATCATTTTCTTTGAAACAAGGTCGCATACATCGTCAAAGCAAAACGTACCGTCCTCCGTGCCTATCTGCGAAAGCAAGGTTATCTGCAAAAGCAAATCTCCAAGCTCATCTGCAAGCTTCATACCGCCCGTATCGCAAGCGTCAACAACCTCATACGCTTCCTCCAGTACATATTTTTTAAGGCTTTCGTAAGTCTGCTCCCTGTCCCACGGACATCCGCCCTCACCCCGGAGAATAGCGGTTATTTTAAGAAAATCATCAATATTATACCTGTCTTTGAATTCAAAATCCATTTTATCAATCCTTTAAGCGTTTAATAAGCCCGATTTCCGAAAGCGTTTCAACAATCTTATCGCCCTTCGGAAGCTCTCTTATTTCTTCTTCTTTCAGAGTTTCCGTTACAAACAGCATAATAAGATATATTATACCCCCTATGCCTATCCCGACAGCCGTGCATATAATGGAGGCAAGTCTTGATATCCCCAGAAAACGCGTAAGCACGCCGTTTACGGCAAAAACCGCTATGCCCATAACAGAAGCCGAAATTATCGGCTTAACCGCGATTTCATATATACTGAAATTCGGCTTCGCTACTTTTATTACATAGTAAAGGTTTAGTGTCATATAAATTAAATAGCAAACCGATGTGCCTATTGCAACACCGTTAATATTTATCCCGGGAATTACAAGAAGGAAATAATTTATTATAACCTTTGTAATACCTGCAACAGCTATATTTATAACAGGAACAATAACATTTCCCGTCGCCTGCAAAATAGCGTTTGTAACCAGCACGAGTGAAACGCTTACAATAGCGGGAGTAATAAGCCTTAAAAGAAACGACGCATCATTACTGCCGAAAAGCGTGCGGAGTATAGGGTCTGAAAGTATCCCTATTCCGACAGCTCCCGGAAGTGAGAAAATAACTGTAAACTTGACTGACATCTGCGTTGTTTTTGAAACCCCCGAATAGTCTTTTGACGCGAATGAACGTGCAATGGCAGGCACAAGTGGCAGACAAACAGCAACAACTATTGCCGGCAAAAGGTTAAGCATGGTTATTACCTTTGCCGTGTACATACCGTAAAGGCTGTTTACTATTGCCGCGGTTTTATCTCCCGAAGCGGCTATCGCTTTATCCATATATTTAATGCATCTGTCAATCTGCTCCTGAGGAATTTTATCCGCAATAAGTGAAAGCCTTCTGCCTATCTGGAACACGTCGATTAAATTTGTTATCGTAAATACCGAGGCGCTGACCGTCACGGGAAGCGCGACACCCATAAGTCTTCCGAAAATGCTTATGTAAGAAGGCGGTTTAAGGCTGCCGTCGAGTGAAGCGTATATTTTTTTACGCTTTTTAAAAAACATTGTAATTAAAAAAACACAGCCGAAAACACTTCCCGCGGTAACCCCGCTTATTGCCCCCGCGGCGCCGAATACAAGCCCTTTTTTAAGAAAAATATATGCCGCAAGATAACCCAAAAGAAGCTTTGTTCCCGATTCGATAAGCTCACTTATCGCCGTGGGGTACATATCGGAAAGCCCCTGAAAAAAGCCTCTGTAAACGCTCATTATCGCGACAAAAAAAAGCGCCGGCGCAACGATTTTTATGCACAAAGAGTTATCTCCGTAGGCTTTAATAAAATCATCCGCGCCGAAAAACAGCACAGCAGAGCCGACTACGCCGACAAACGCGAAAAGTATATACGAAACACCGTGAGTACGTTTTAGCTCACGAAGATTACCGTGAGCCGTACTTTCTGCAATCATTTTCGCGATGGCAACGGGAAGTCCTGCCGTCGCGACCGTAAAAAGCCCCGAATATATTGTGTATGCGGAGCTGAAATACCCCATACCCTCGTTACCGAGAAGATTTGTAATGGGGATTTTAAAAAGCGCTCCTATTACTTTTACAAGCAGATTGGCGGCAACAAGAATAATAGAGCCTTTAAGCACCGATTGTCCGAGTTCATTGTTTTTTTCTTTCAAATTTAAACATTCCTTTCCGGCTTTTGTAGTGCCGTCAGAAGACCTTATGGAGTCAAGGCTTTATAGGTCTAAGACAAGCTATAAATAAATATATGCTTGTCTTTTTTTGTTTATTACTCTATACTGACGTTTCCAATCCGATCCCGCCTCAAACGTCAGGCTATCGGATTGCCCTCTTTATCAAAAAGCGGAAGAGGTGCAAGATATTTAATATCGCTCCTGCCCTGAGCGTCACCCTCCGCAAGCACGCAAAGCTTGCCCGCAACGATGCCGCCGGCTTCAAGCACAAGCTGTTCAAGCGCGCGTATGGATTCACCCGTGCTTATTACGTCATCTATAATTAAAATCCTCTTGCCCTTTATAAGCTCCGCGTCCTTACCGTCAAGATAAAGCATTTGGTCGCCCTCTGTGGTTATTGATTTTACAGCGGCGCTGAAGATATTTTTCATATAAAGCTTCGCTTTTTTTCTTGCGACAAAATGAGTCTTTTCGCCCAGCATTTTCGCCATTTCATGAATGAGCGGTATTCCTTTACATTCCGCCGTGAGCATATAATCATGTTCGGGCGCGATTTTCACAAGCTCCCTTGCGCACGCTTCGGTGAGCTCATAATCGCCGAGTACAACAAATCCCGCAATTTGCAAATTCTCATTTAAAGGGCAAAGTGTCAATTCTCTTTTTACTCCGCCCAGTGTAATTTGATATGTGGTTTTCATACTTAATCATACCTTTCTCTCCGGTTATTTAAAATAAACTGCCATATTTTATTATATATCAACAGAAAAAAAATGTCAATAAAAAAGCGGTTATTTCTTCAATTTTTCAACCATTTCGTTATGTATGTCAACACAGCCTGTATTTATTTTAAGCTTTCTGTCAATCAGAGACTTTATTGTCCTGTCGGCAACCTCAAGAAGCGCCGCGTCAAGATTTTCAAAAGCCTTTTCACGGCAAGCCGCCGTCCATCCGGCATAAGCGTCCCTGCCCGGCTCAAGCGCGTCCGCAACATATATTATTTTTGTTAAAAGGCTCATTTTCGCTTTGCCGACAGTATGATAATAAACGGCATCGTAAATTTCCGCATCATCAACGCCGTAATCCTCTTTTAAAAGATGTGCTCCGACAGGACCGTGCCAAAGTGAAGGCGAAGCCTTGATTGATTCGTCTGCGCCGATTTTCTCAATTATAAGGCGGTTTGACTCTTTATCCGCATTTTTCGCGCTGTCATGCAGAAGCCCGGCAAGCCGTGCCTTTCGAGCGTCCGCTCCCCACTTTTCCGCAAGCCTTACCGCAAGAAGCTCAACACCCTTTGAATGTTCATACCTTTCGGGCTTAAGGCAGCCTTTAAGCTTTTTATCCATTTCCTCATAATTCATAATTATCAAAACCCTTGATACAATTTATTCTTTTTTATATATTCAAGCACCTTTTCCGGTACCGCTTCCTTTGTCGCTCCGCCTCTTATTTCGGTTGACGAAACTTCATCGGGCGTAAAATCAAGAACATATATCTCCGCATCAAAACACTCTCTTTTTTCGTTTGCGGCTTTTTCAACAGCCTTTTTTTGCTCCATTGTCCTTGCGCCCACAGCAAAGGCGCACATTTTTATAAGCTCCCTCCATTTATACCAATCTTCAAAATCAAGCATAGAGTCACCGCCGATTATAAAATAAAGCTTATCATCTTTGTAAAGCTTTTTAAGCTCGGCTATTGTATCAGCCGTATAAGACGGTTTTTCTCTTAAATATTCAATTTCACAAAGCTCAAAACCGTACTGCCGCGCCGCGATTGCCGCCATATTACGCCTGTGACGGGGACTCGTCATACTTTTTTTATGCGGAGGGTTTGCGGCGGGCAAAACAATAATTCTGTCAAGCCCAAGCTGCTCCTTTGCCGCAAGCGCCAGCTTTATATGCCCCATATGAGGAGGGTCAAAGGTCCCTCCCAAAATTCCGGTTTTCATTAAAGCTCATTCCTTTTAAATTTCAATTTTTCGGTTTTGAGGCTTCCTTGCCTGCCTGTAAAGCACAAATTTAAGCCCTATGCACTGTACAGGCTCGGCGTCAAGCCTCTTTGCACATTCCTCACAAGCTTCTCTTGCCGAAAGCAGCGCTGTTTCAAGCACAGTCACCTTAATAAGCTCCCTCGCTTCGAGAATATCGTCAAGCTGCATTATAAGATTATCTCCTATACCGTCCTTACCTATCTGAAACGACGGACGCAGTGTATTTGCCATAGCCCTCAGCTTTGCTCTTTGTTTGCTTGTTATCATAGCCAATCTCCTATAAAACTTAATATACAAATTCAAATTCAATATCGTAAAGCCTTACAATATCTCCCTCTTTAATTCCCTCTTTTTCAAGCGCTTCAATAATTCCCTTTTTCCTTAATGCGTCCTGAAAATGACTGACAGACTCGTAATCACCAAAATTTGTCGAATCTATAAGATATGAAATATAACCGCCCTCAACACAGTAGGTATCGCCGTCCTTATATATTTTAAACGGCTCGTCCTCATATGTTTCGTCTATATCCTCCGTAACCTGCGTTATCTCCTCTTTTGGGATTGTAAGAAGCTCATTATAGGTATATCCTATAAGTTCTTTTACTCCTTTACCCGTTGCCGCCGATATTTCAAAAACAGTATATCCCCTCTCTGCCATTTCCTTTTTAAAAGCTGTCAAAAGCTCGCCGCCCGTATTAAGGTCGGTTTTATTTGCCGCAACAACCTGCTTTTTTGATGCCAGAACGGGATTATATTTTTCTAACTCCTCGTTTATTTTATCAAAATCTTCTATCGGATTTCTGCCCTCGATGCCGGACACGTCAACAACATGAATAAGCATACGTGTCCTTTCAATATGCCTTAAAAAGTCATGTCCGAGACCTACGCCTTCGGAAGCGCCCTCAATTAGCCCCGGTATATCCGCCGCGACAAAGCTTTGCTCCGGTGATATAACTACAACTCCGAGGTTTGGTTCAAGGGTTGTAAAATGATAATTCGCGATTTTCGGTCTTGCGGCGCTTATAACTGAAAGCAGCGTGGATTTACCAACGTTTGGAAAACCTATAAGCCCCACATCCGCAATCAGTTTTAACTCAAGCTGAATTTCTTTAACCTCGCCTTTAAGACCGGGCTTCGCGAATTTCGGCACCTGCCTTGTGGGCGTCGCGAAATGAGAATTGCCCCAGCCGCCTCTGCCGCCTTTTGCGGCAATGAAGCTTTCTCCGTCCTTTGTCAAATCCGCAATAACTCTGCCCGAATTAATATTTCTTATAATAGTTCCGCAAGGAACTTTGACGATAATATCAGAGCCGCGCTTGCCGTTGCGTCTTGCGCCTGCGCCGCCCGTGCCGCTTTCTGCCTTGTATTTTTTCTTATATCTGAAATCCGCAAGCGTGGAAAGCGTTTTATCAGCAACAAAAACAACGTTCCCGCCGTCGCCGCCGTCGCCGCCGTCCGGACCACCCGCGGCAACATATTTTTCACGATGAAACGAAACGGCTCCGTTCCCGCCGCTGCCTGCTTCTATTGTGATTTTCGCTGTATCGGTAAGCACGTTATCCCTCCTCATATCAGTATAAACAAAACAAGGGGATGCGACTTTCGTCACAACCCCTCTCGCATCTTAAAAAATAAATGAAATTTTGAAGCTTAGTTAGCCGCTGCCTCGTAAACGCTTACCTGCTTCTTGTCCTTACCGACTCTTTCAAACTTAACCTTGCCTGAAACAAGAGCAAAAAGAGTGTCATCACTACCTCTTTTTACATTTACGCCGGGATGGATTTTTGTGCCTCTCTGCCTTACAAGAATATTACCCGCGAGCACCTGCTGACCATCCGCTTTTTTAACGCCGAGTCTTTTAGACTCACTATCACGGCCGTTCTTTGTGCTGCCGACACCCTTTTTATGAGCAAAGAACTGAATACTGATTTTTAACATCAGCCATACCTCCTATCTACGGTAATAATATATATTACATTAACATTTTTCGGAAAATCTTTTTCCCATTCCTCCATAAGCATTTTAAACCCGTCAAGAACTGCTTCCGCGATTTCTCTTTCACTGCCCGAAAGCCTTGAAATATCACACGAAACATCATTTTTGCCGTTGTTTTTTATGGAAAAACATCCGGTAAGCCCCATTTTGCCGTCTATAACGGCTATAACAGCCTGAACAGCGCCGCTGACCGCGGCACAGACAATATCTTTTCCTTCCGTGTCAAAGCCCGAATGACCCGAAACACTGAAAGAAACCGTTTTGCCTTCCGCCATTTTAAAAACCGCTGTAATCATAAGCTCACCTTTTTAGGAATCATTAAGCATTGATAGCTTTAATTTCAACTTTTGAATAGTTCTGTCTGTGACCTTTACGTCTGCGATAGCCTTTTTTGGGCTTATACTTGAAAATTCTTACCTTTTTGCCTTTAACATCGCCAAGCACAACCGCCTCAACGCTTGCGCCGCTAACGGTCGGAGCGCCGATTTTTGTGTTTTCTCCGTCAACAACGGCAAGAACATCAAACTTAACGGCAGAATCAGCCTCTACGCCAAGCTTTTCAACATAAATTACATCGCCGACGCTTACGTTGTACTGCTTTCCGCCTGTTTCGATAACTGCGTACATTCAAACTACACCTCCACTATCAATCTCGCCGGAATTTGCAGGTAAACAAATAAAATTTGTTGTTTGTGACCTGACCCGAGCGGCTACCGATTTATTATATCACAAATTTTCCTGTTTGTCAAGCACAAAAATATCAAATTAAAAACAAATTTTTTCGGGATTTAAAATGTTCTTTCCGTCAAATACTTTCTTTATGCCTTGCATTATCTCAACAGGTGTATTACCGTACTGTTTTTTAAGATATTCCTTCTTCGCGTATCCTATACCGTGTTCGCCGGAAACAAGACCGCCAAGCTTCTCTGCCATATCATACATACGGTCAAAGCATATTTTAAGCGTGCTTTCCCATTTATCCTTTTCAAGCGCGTCACGGCATATATATACGTGCAGATTTCCGTCACCCGCGTGACCGAAGCTCGGTATGCGAACCTTCATTTCCTCCGAAAGCGTATGAGTAAACTTTATAAACTCATCAACCTTGTTTACGGGAACAACAACGTCACATTCGTCCATTTCCGTAGTTGACGCCTTAATTGCTTCAAGAAACGCTCCTCTCGCGGACCATACGGATTTTTTGCGTTCCTCCGTATCAACAATATACGCATCGACAGCCCCGATTTCAAGACACAAATCCGCAACGGCCTTCATATCGGCTTCAACCTGTTCGTCACTGTTACCGTCAAAAGTCAGCAGAATGTACGCGTCATTCTTTTTATCGGGGAACTTTTTACCGAGGTAATCCTCCGCAAAAAGTATTGTATCTCTCGACATATATTCTATTGCCGTTGGAGTAATCTTCGACCTGAAAATCTGCGGCACCGCCTCTATTGCCGATTTCATATCGGGAAACGGCACAAGCAGGCTTACCGATACTTTCGGAAGCGGCAAAAGCTTTAAAATCGCCTCCGTAATAATACAAAGCGTACCTTCGGAGCCTATTACAAGGTCTTTGAGGCTGTAACCCGAGCTGTTTTTTGCAACCTTCGCGCCAAGCTTTACAATTTCACCGTTTGGCATAACAACCGTGAGCGCGCGCACATAATCCCTTGTGACACCGTATTTTACCGCTCTCATACCGCCTGCGTTTGTTGAAATATTACCGCCTATTGTCGCGGATTTTTCACCGGGGTCGGGCGGATAAAGAAAATCGTTTTCCTCGGCATATGCCGCAAGCTCCATAAGAAGCACTCCCGGCTGAACGGTAACCGTCAGATTATCGCTATCAAGCTCTAAAATTTTATTCATCTGCACGGTTTCAAGAAGGATTCCGCCGCATACCGGAACAGCCGCGCCGACAAGCCCCGTTCCGCTTCCTCTGACCGTTACGGGTATATTCTTTTCCCATGCGAGCTTCATAATTTCCGATACTTCTTCCGTTGTATGCACCCTTACAAGCACATCGGGCATTTTTTCTATGCCTCCAAGCTCATCATGCGCGTAATCGGCGTTAATTTCATCACCCGTCAAAACATTTGCTTCGCCTGCAATGCTTTTAAGCTTCAATATATCGTCATCTGTTATTTTATTATACATCTGCCTTGCCCTCCTTAATTTTTTTGATAAGACGAGGTACTATTTCGGTGACATCACCAACTACCGCGTAATGCGCAACATCAAATATCGGCGCGTTTTTATCGGTATTTACGGCAACTATGCAGTCGGAAGCCTTCATACCAGCCGCAAACTGAACGGCGCCCGATATTCCGAGACAAATTATAAATTTAGGCTTAACCGTTCTGCCCGAAAGCCCTATCTGATGCTTCGCGTCAAAAATATTCCCCTCAACAAGCGGACGGCTGCACGCAAGTACACCGCCAAGAAGGTCTGCAAGTTCCTTTGCCTGAGCCCGCATATTTTCGCTCATAGCGCCTCTGCCTACCGCTACAATGACATCGGCTTCCGAAATATCAATGTCTTTCGGCTTATCCGTACAGGAGAGCACCGAAATATCCGAAACAAGCTTTTCCGGCGTCACGCTTAAGCTTACAATTTCACCATCCGCTTTTTCCTGTGGCATAGGCTCCGAAAAAACCTTATACCTTACTGTACAAAACTGCGGTCTTGTATCGGGAGAAATGATCTGCGCCATAATATTTCCGCCAAATGCCGGACGTATCTGAACAAGGTCTGTATTTTCTTTCATTTCAAGCACCGTACAATCCGCCGTAAGCCCCGCTCTGCATCTTGCCGCCACACGCGGAGCAAGCTGTCTTCCAAGGTTTGTCGCTCCCACAAGTACGGAGGACGGCTTTATTTTTTCTATAAAATCGCAAAATGCAGCCGTAAACGGCTCAATTCTGAAATCCTTATACGCTTCGTTGTCATATATAAATACCTTGTCAACACCGTAATGCAAAAGCTTTTCGGCACATGCCGAAATGCCGCTTCCTATCATAAGCGCATATACGGGATGTCCCGTCACCTTCGCAAGCTCAAGCGCTTTGCCGCAAAGCTCATATGTAACACGGTGAATTTTTCCGCCCGCGTGGTCGGCGTAAACACATATGCCGCGCCACTCCGATTTATCAACGCTCACCTTCACTTCTTCCTCAAAGGTAATGGCGCCGCCGCCTTTTTTAACGCACATTTTACACATTTTGCACGCTGATGAAATATCAAGCTTACCGCTTTCGTAACTTATTGCCCCGAAAGGACAAATATCTATAAGAGTTTTTGCTGTTTCATCATTAATCAGATTGTGATTGATTACAAGCTTTCCCATTTTAAAACTTTCCCCCCCTATATTATTTTGCGTTCACATATCAGACTGTAAAGCCCTTCCGCTTGTTCTTCGCTGTTACCGTCTATTGAACTTTTCTCGGTATTTTTTTCCGGAGGAAAAATTTTCTCAACCTGTGTTGCCGAACCCGAAAGACCGTAATTATCGGCATTTTTATCATCAAAATCATCAAATGAAAGGAATGTTATCATATCGTCCGTAACTGTCTGTCTAACCTTATACGACGGAAGCCTCGGTGAATTTATATCCCCGTCCGCCGAAATAAGACAGGGCATTTTAACGGACATTTCGGCAATTTTATCGTCAAGCGAGGCTGTCAGCATTACCTTTCCGTCACTGATATCATTTACACCTAAAACGTTTGAAATATTGGGTATGCCGAGAAATTCCGCAACCTCCGCTCCGACCTGTGCCGTATCGCCGTCGGTTGTCTGCTTGCCGCAAATAATAATATCAAATTTACCGCATTTTTTAATACCCTGTGAAATTGTATATGCCGTCGCAAGAACGTCCGCGCCCGCAAATTTACGGTCGGAAAGTACTGTTCCGCTTTCCGCGCCCATTGAAACGGCTTCGGTAATTATACTTTTTGCCTGAGGCGGTCCCATTGTAACCACCTTAACGCTGCCGCCGTATTTTTCGGCAAGCGAAAGCGCAAGCTCAATAGCGTAAAGATCATAAGGATTCATTTTGCTCTTAACGCCGTCTCTTTTTATTACGCCGGTTACCGGGTCAACCTCGACATTGCTTGAACCGGGAACCTGTTTTATACAAACCAAAATATCCAAATTTTCTTCAGCTCCTTAATACATTTTAAATATATTATATTGCTTTTTAAATAATTTGTCAATAAAAAATTTTTAAAAATTTATGCTTTTTATAAAATTTTTTTTTTGGTTTTATGAAAAAAAATTTCACTTGACATATTAAAAAAAATGTGTTACAATATAAAAAACCGTTGAAGAAGAGTAAGTAGGTTTTAATCTTTTTTCTACAGAGAGCTGTGTTTGCTGAGATTACAGTGAGAAAACTAAAACCGAATGGGCTTCTGAGGGCGAGCTGAAACGTTTATCGGAGTACGCGAGACGGAGTATGGTCCTTCGTTAAAAAAGACTGGCATATTGTAATGTATGCTATAAAAGCGGGCGCAGCATTTGCGCCAAGCAGGGTGGCACCGCAGGAAAAAATATCCTGTCCCGGCATTTTCGGGGCAGGTTTTTTATTTAATCAGAAAGGAAATGAACAAACATGAAAAAATTATTAACACTTTTAACTGCCGCAGCGCTTATTCTGTGCTTTACGGCTTGCGGAGGAGATAAGACGGCTCCCGACAGCAATTCAGATTCGGGCGTTAAAACCTTTAATGTCGGCATATGCAATTATGTTGACGACGCCTCTCTTAATCAGATTGTCGATAACATTAAAGCAAGACTCGGTGAAATCGAAAAGAAAGAAAATGTAAAATTTAATGTTCTTTATGACAACTGCAACGCCGACGCAAATGTTCTTGAACAAATCATAGCAAACTTTGCCGCCGAAAACGTTGACCTTATGGTGGGCGTGGCGACTCCGGTTGCTATGGCAATGCAGACCGCAACCGAGGACAGCAAAATTCCTGTTGTCTTTGCGGCGGTATCCGACCCTGTCGGTACGGGAATCGTGGAATCCCTCGAAAAGCCCGGTGCCAACATAACAGGCACCTCGGATTATCTTGACACAAACGCGATTTTCGACCTTATATTCACCGCAAAGCCCGAAACGGATAAAATCGGTCTTTTATATGATGTCGGACAGGATTCCTCAACCGCTCCCATAAAAGCCGCGAAAGAATATCTTGATAAAAAAGGCGTTAAATATATTGAGCGTACCGGCACAACCGTTGACGAGGTTTCTCTTGCTGCAAACGCTCTTGTTACGGACGGAGTGCAGGCTGTGTTCACTCCCACCGACAACACAATAATGCAGGCGGAGCTTACAATTTATGAAACATTTGCAAAAGCCGGCATTCTCCACTATACCGGCGCGGATTCCTTCGCGCTTAACGGCGCTTTTCTCGGATACGGTGTTGATTACGCTAATCTCGGCGTTGAAACAGCAAATATGATTGCGGATATTCTTATAAACGAGAAAAACCCTTCCGATGTGCCCGTACTTACTTTTGACAACGGCACAGCAACAATAAATACCGATATTTGCGAAGAAGTCGGCATAAATTTTGACGAAATAAAAGAAAAATTTGCGCCTCTTTGCACAAAAGTCGAAAGTATTAAAACAGCGGAAAGTTTTGAAAATTAAACCAAAAAACTATCAATTGAAAGGGTTTTGACTTATGTCGATAACAACAGTTTCAAGTCTTTTTACGACTGCGTTTGAGCTTGGACTTATCAGCTCACTTACTGTTCTTGCGCTGTTTTTAAGCTATTCTATGCTCAATGTGTGTGACCTGTCAACCGACGGCTGTTTTACTCTCGGCGCAGCGGTCGGCGCTGTTACCGTGCTTTCCGGACACCCGCTTCTTGCGATTCCCGCCGCCATAGCGGCGGGCGCTCTTTCAGGCTTTATTACCGCTTTTTTGCAAACTGTAATGGGTATTGACAGCCTCCTTGCGGGAATAATTGTGAATACAGGCTTATACTCCGTAAATATCGCCGTTATGGGAAAAAGCTCGCTCCTTAATATGAACCGCGCGGAAACGGTGTTCAGTAAAACGCAGGCACTTTTAAAAGGTACCGCCCTTGAAGGACAGTTTAAGCTTATTATAGCTCTTGCTGCCGTGATATTGGTTATACTGTTTTTGACGGTATTTCTTCGCACACGGCTTGGGCTTGCTATCCGCGCAACCGGAAACAATGTTGATATGGTGCGTTCATCATCAATCAACCCCACTTTTATAACCATTGTCGGACTTTGTATTTCAAACTCATTTACCGCGCTTTCCGGCTGTCTTCTCGCGCAATCGCAAAAATCAGTAAATATTGATATAGGCTCCGGCATGGTTACAATAGCCCTTGCCTCGCTCCTTATAGGCGGCGCGTTTATGGGTAAAGGAAGTATCGCGAAGCGCGCTGTCGGCGCGGTTCTCGGCGCGGTTATCTTCCGTATAGTTTATACCGTTGCGCTGCGCTTTAATATGCCGGCGTTTATGCTTAAATTTGTTTCTTCCGTTATTGTAATAGCCGCCATATCGGGTCCGTATTTGCGCAGCCGTTTACCGGAATATATGCGGCGGTTTAAAGGGAAGGGAGAAAACATATGTTAAAGCTTATAAATATCTCAAAAACCTTTAATAAAGGAACTGTAAACGCGAAAATCGCGCTTGACGGAATATCCTTACACATAAAAAAGCATGATTTTGTCACAATTATCGGCTCCAACGGCGCCGGGAAATCAACTCTTTTTAACGCTATATCCGGTTCTTTTCTTACGGATACGGGCGTAATTGAGCTTGAGGGAAAAGACATCACCCTTATGCCGGAACATAAACGCGCGAAATTTATAGGCAGGCTTTTTCAGGACCCTATGCTTGGCAGTGCCCCCGGAATGAGTATTGAGGAAAATCTCGCTCTCGCGGCAGGTCACGGCGGCTGGCTTTCGGTTACTTCTAAAGCCGATAAAGCTATGTTCCGTGAAAAGCTTGCGCTTCTTGAAATGGGGCTTGAGGACAGAATGAAACAGCCCGTCGGACTTCTTTCGGGAGGTCAAAGACAGGCTCTTACGCTTATGATGGCAACAATAAATCCGCCCAAACTGCTTTTGCTTGACGAGCATACGGCGGCGCTTGACCCCGCAACCGCCGAAAAAGTGCTTGAGCTTACAAAAAGTATTGTGAAAAATGAAAAGCTTACCTGCCTTATGATTACTCATAATATGCAGTCCGCTTTGGAACTTGGAAACCGTACTCTTATGATGAATCACGGTAAAATTATTTTTGATATTGAGGGTGAGCCTCGTGAAAATATCACTGTCGGAGGGCTGCTTGAAAAATTCAAAACAGCTTCGGGTACCGAGCTTACAAACGACAGAATGCTTCTTTCGGAGCAGGAGGAGCAGAAATAGTTAAAAACGGAGATGCGCAGAATATGTGCCTCTCCGTTTTTTCTATATATTTTTTTCAGCCCACATCATTTTGCTTTATTGCGTCTTCTATCGCGCGGGCAAGCTGGTCCGCGCAAGATGTGCCTTTTCCTCCGCAATCGTTACCTTTTAACATATCAGCAACGCTTTTCGCGTCCGCGCCTTCAAGAATTTTTCCGATTGCCGCAGTATTACCCGGACATCCTCCGAAAAATTTAATATTGTGCAGTTTGCCGTCATCAACATCAAAACTTATTTTTCTTGCACAAACACCTTTTGTATTATATATATAATTCATACAAACCATCCTTTTTAATTTATTTAAAACAATTTTATCACAACGACTTTATGTTGTCAAGTACAAAAAAAGAGAGAAGTTTTTTGCTTCTCTCTTTTAATTAACTTTTACACAAGCTCAATTATTGCCATTGGCGCAGCGTCGCCGCGTCTTATGCCTGTTTTTATAATTCTTGTATAGCCGCCGTTTCTATCCTCATATTTCGGTGCAATTTCATCGAAAAGCTTAACAACGACATCTCTTTTAAGAATAAAGCCATAAGCCTGACGCTTTGCGTGCAATGTATTTTCTTTACCGAGCGTAATCATTTTATCGGCAAGGCT
>CACZWD010000020.1 GCA_902784805.1 uncultured Ruminococcus sp.
TATCTTGGTAATGCCGCGACGAGCATAGCTTTTCCGCTTACCGCGGTATGCCTTGCGTTTGGGCTTATGTTCGGTCTTGGCGGCGCCGCGAATTTTAATCTGGCGCTCGGCAGAAAAGATAACGAAAAAGCCTGCCGCGTGGCAGGAACGGCAGTGACTATGATTTTAATATTCGGACTTTCCGCCTGCGTGATTACAAATGTTTTTTTAAAACAGCTTCTTATAATGTTCGGGGCAACAGATAATATTTTGGATTACTCTATGGAATATACGAGGATTATATCGTTCGGAATACCGTTTTTGATGTTTTCAATAGGCATAAACCCGCTTGTCCGCGCGGACGGCAGCCCCACCTATTCTATGCTTGCGGTTGTATCCGGCGCTGTATTAAACACTTTGCTTGACCCGTTATTTATTTTTGCTTTTAATCTCGGAATAAAAGGCGCCGCAATAGCGACGCTTATCAGCCAGATAGTTTCGGCATTTATTCTTGCTTTATATTTCAGACGTTTTAAAAGTGTAAAGCTTTCCGCGCGTGATTTTATGCCGAGCCTTGAAACAATATTTTGTATAATTTCGGTCGGTATTTCATCATTTATTTTTCAGTTTTCCAATATGATTATACAGATTGTAACAAATAATATGCTCAGAAAATACGGCGCGGAATCTGTTTACGGAAGCGATATTCCAATTGCGGTTGCGGGCATTGTTATGAAAATAAGTATGATATTTACGGCAATTATAATAGGCATAGTACAAGGCGCGCAGCCTATAATAGGCTATAATTACGGTGCCGAAAAATATGACCGTGTAAAAAGCACAGTCAGGCTTATGTTAAGTTCCGCTTTTGTAATATCTCTTGCCGCGTTTGCCTGTTTTGAGATTTTTCCGCTTGCGTTGATTTCGCTTTTCGGTGAGGGCAGTGAGCTTTATTTTGAGTTCGGTGTAAAATATATGCGCGTGTTTTTGTTTTTTACAATACTTAACGGTTTGCAGATTTCAAGCACAACGTTTTTTCAGGCAATCGGCAAGGCGGGAAAAGGCGCGGTTCTGTCTCTTACCAAGCAGGTGATTTTTTTACTGCCGCTTCTTATAATTCTTCCAAAATTTATGGGTGTTACCGGAGTTATGTACGCAGGTCCCTCGGCGGATTTTATTGCGTTTTGCACAGCGTTTACACTTCTTATTATGGAGCTTAAAAGTATGCCGAAAAAACATGAAACGCTTTGATTGTTTTTTGCAATTTTCTTTTATTTTAAGCTTGACAAACTGCGTAAAACATGGTATAATATATATGTCAAAAAAATAATGGGATATCGCCAAGCGGTAAGGCACGTGGCTCTGACCCACGCATTTCGGAGGTTCGAATCCTTCTATCCCAGCCACGTCGGAGCAAGCTTTAAATCGCTTGCTCTGATTTTTTTGCAAAAATCAGAGTTTGCTCATGCCGCTGCTCCTCCTTTTCCGAAAAAGGTCACGCCCAGGTTTCCTGCTCGCTTGCAAGCGCACTCGCTTACGGAAAACTGTCGCTACCAACCTTTTTCGGGTATGCGCCTGCGGCGCTTTTTGATTCTATAACGCCACACTATTTGCCCGGGCAAGCTGAAAATTGCTTGTTCCGGTTTTTTACAAAATTTTACATAAAAATATATTTTTTTAGTTTATAAAAATACTTGATTTTTTTAAAAAAATATTGTATAATTTGTATATAAATAATATCTATAAAATCCGAAAGGAAGTAGAACAGAATGAAAAGGGTTTTTAGTCTTATCGTAACTGCGGCAATTGCTTTTTCATCGGTTTCGGCTTTTGCGGCAACAGGCGGAAAAATGGACAATTTTTTGACGCGAAACACATACAGCCAGGAGGTTTACTCTGATATTGCGCCGGACAGCTGGTACAAAAATAATGTAAAGCAGTGCTACGAGCTTGCTCTTATGCTTGGCGACGGCAACGGTAATTTCAATCCCGAAGGATATGTTACTCTTGCGGAGGCAATTACAATGGCGGCAAGAATATACAACATATATTACGGCGGAACAGGTAATTTTGATACATCTGTCGGAACAAAATGGTATGATTCTGTTGTAAATTATGCCGAAAAAAGCGGTATAATCAAAGCAGGTCAGTTCAGCGATTACGAAAAAGCGGCGTCACGTGCCGAGATGGCGGAAATTTTTGTAAACGCGCTTCCTGCTGAGGAATTTGATAAAATCAACAATGTTGAAGTTTTGCCCGATGTACCGTCCGACAATGCCCGTTTTTCATATATACAAAAGCTTTACAGCGCGGGAATAGTTGTAGGAAGCGATACGGCAAGGAATTTTAAACCCGACACAAATATTAAACGCTCGGAAGCGGCGGCAATAATTTGCCGTATGGCAGTAAAAAGTTCGAGAATAAAAATCGAGGATATGAAAGCCGGCGGCAATAATGAAAATAATTCACAGCAGCAGACCGACAGCCAGACAGGAACAAACACTCAAAGCGGCGGGGGCTCTTCCGGAGGCTCGTCATCATCGTCTTCTTCGGGGGGCAGCGGTTTCCAGGGTACCTCCGGAAAAACAGATAACAATACAAATAACAATCAGGGACAGCAAAACGAGCAGGGCGGTGAAATAATTACATTCACCTTTGAAAACAAAGCTGTAAGCACAGCAAAGATAACGCTTACGCTTACCGATAAAAACGGCGAAAAATATCCATACGAAACAGAGACCGACAGTATTCAAACAGACATACTTCCGATAGGCAAATATACTTACAGTGCAGAAACCGAAGGCTGTAAAAGGGAAACAGGTAGTGTCGATGTTGTAAAAGGCAAAGATCCGGTAACAGTTAAATTTGAAAAAAATGTAAAAGAGGATTGGAAAGCTGACCGTATAGCGGATAGTTGGGGCGTTCCAACTTATGCTGTTGACCTTAAAGAAAGCAGCGGCATAGTGTATTTTAATTTTGACGGTGACCTGACCGGTAAAGAATTTGATATGTCAAAGGCGAGAATAGGTCTTGTCGAATTGGATTGGATTAACAGTGTTGCAACCTTCCTTGGAAAAGATAGTCGTCTTTCAGGCAGCTACACAAAGGTTGCGGGAGATGCGGAGCTTGTTCCCGGAACATATTATACAGAAAAAAATCCGATGGATGGAACATATTTGAAAATTATGCTTCATACAAGCGATGCAGAAAGTCTGAACAATGTTTTTGATATTAAAAAAATATATGATTCTCAAGACGCATATACCGCTATATTCGCTATGGAGCCTGATTTTTACGAGGATTCAAAATCACAGTTTATTATTTTGGAGGAGGGAAAGCGCCTGCTTACAATAAACAATTTTGAGGAAGAACCCGAAACCTATTATATGCTTGACGCTTCGGAAACTCTTGTGCATCAGGTATATAAGAAGATTTTCCTTGCACTTGACTGTGAAAAGATAATTTTCAGCACGTTAAAAAGAGTGCCGATAAAAGAGGTTGAAATTAACGAGGATACTCTAACAAACGGTGTGGATTTCAGCGAAATTCATAATTGATAAAACATAAATCTTTTTTGCGGGACGGACTTAGAGTGTCCGTCCCTCAGACTGATGACAAAGTCATCAGGTTGTGCAGAGGTTGAGAAACGAAGGTATATTTCGTCCTTTAAATCTCGTCGGCGTACAAGGGTACGGTAGAGGTTTAAAGGGCGGAAAGCAAGCAGTGGCGCGGTTTCGGACTCACATAAAACAAAGAGAAAAAAATTAAAAAAGTGTTACGGGTTTTAAAATAATAAAGTTGCTTGCGTTAGACCGAGTTTGTCAGCGCTCTGCGGGACGGACTTAGAGTGTCCGTCCCAATTTACATATTTCAAAGAAAATATAATAATAACAACGAGTTTTCCGTAAGTTAAAGTGAATATGTTGACTTTTTTTCTGAAAAAGTATATAATGTTATACAAGTATAAAGCGGTTTTGCCCTCTGCGGCACAGTTTTATTTTTTACACAGAGAAAGGAAATACAGAAATGAAAAAGCGGTTACTTATATATTTTTTGCTTACTTGTATATTATTTGCCTGTTTTTCCGTGTATGCGCAGGAAGAAATTACGGAAAAAACCGCGGAATATGTTATGTCGGCAAATCCCGAGCCGAAACCCGGACTTGTCGGTGGAGAATGGGCGGCAATAGGTGTTTTCGGAAGCGGCATAAATGCGGCGGATTACCTTGCGGCATATCGCAGAAATGCGGAGGAAAATATCAAAGAAAAACAAGGCAGGCTTGACGATATAAAATACACCGAATATTCAAAAACGGTGCTTGCGCTTCTTGCTTGCGGCGCAGATCCGGAAAATATTGCGGGATATAATATTCTGACGCCTCTTTGTGATTTTGACAAAACGGTTTTTCAGGGCATAAACGGCGCGATTTGGGCGCTTATTGCTCTTGACAGCGGAGATTTCAGTGCGGATTTTAAGGATATAAAAGAGAAATATATAAATTATATTTTAGAAAAAAGCCTTCCTTCGGGCGGCTGGTCAATGATGAATGTGCCGGAGGCGGATATTACGGCTATGGCACTTACGGCGCTTTGCCCGCATAAGGACTATGCCGGCGTGAGCGCGGCGGTAAATAAAGCGCTTGACGTTTTGTCGGAGATGCAGAATGATGACGGAAGCTTTAAAAGCGGCGGCGTTTCAAATGCGGAAAGCTGTGCCCAGGTGCTCACGGCACTTTCGGAAATGCGCATAAGCATAGATGATGAACGTTTTGTAAAAAACGGAAAAACCGTTAAGGACGCTCTTTTAAGCTTCAGACTAAAGGACGGAAGCTTTGAGCATATTAAAGGCGGCGGCACGGATCTTATCGCTACCGAGCAAGGGTTGTACGCTCTTGACGCGTATCGCCTTGCCGTTATGGACGGAAGAAGGCTTTTTGATTTTTCCGAAGTTAAGCAGACAGAAATAACATTTGAGCCGAAATGGCATAAAGATGTTAAAAAAAGCTCTGTTATATACGCAGGCAAAAGCTTTGAAGATATATCCGATAAACCCTGCGAACAGGCGGTTAAAGAGCTTGCGTCAAGGGGTATTATAAACGGTATGACGGATAATCTTTATATGCCGGACAGCGGGCTGACAAGGGCGCAGTTTGCGGCAATTACAGTCAAGGCTCTGGGTCTGCCGCTTAAAGAATATGGCGGTTTTAAAGATGTGACAAAAGAGGAGTGGTTTTACGGATATGTGGCGTCCGCAAAGGATTACGGGATAGTGCTTGGCGTTACGGACGACAGCTTTAACCCGGACAGCCATATTTCAAGAGAACAGGCGGCGGTTATGACGGCTCGTGCCTCTGCGCTTTGCGGCAAAAAAAATGATGTTACCGGCGCAGACGATATTTTATCGGATTATTATGATTATAAAGCAATTTCGGCATGGGCTGAAAAAGATTTGGCTTTTTGTCTTAAAAGCGGTATAATACAGACAGACGAGAGTTGTATTTTGCCGCAGGCAGATATTACAAGAGGCGAAATAGCGGTTATGATATATAATATGCTTCGGGGGGCAGAGCTGATATGATAAAAAAGAACAGAATATTGTTATATGTTTTTATTGCAATAATTGCTGCGGCAATTGTTTTATCCTCATGCGGAAAGCCTCCAAAAAAAGAACTTGATAATAATAGTGCTGAAGCGGCAGTGACGGAAGTAAAAAAACCGGAGGCGGAGGCTCCCCGCACAGAGCCTGAAAAAGCCGAAGATAAGGAGCATAAAGAGGAACAAAAGGAAGAAAAAGAACAGAAAGAACAAATTAAAGAAGAAGCTCATCAGCAGGAGTCCGAACATTCGGCGGCAAAGGAGGAAGTCCGTACAGCAGCCGCTCCTGCCGGGAATAAAGATGAAAACAGCGAAAAACAGCTCACCTGCTTTCTCAGTGTTCGTTGCGACACGCTGCTTTCAAATATGGATAAAATAAAGCCGGAGAAGGCGGCTCTTGTACCGCCCGACGGTGTGATTTTTTCCGAACGGGAAGTTGTTTTTTTTGAAAATGAGAGCGTTTTTAATGTGTTAAAGCGTGAGATGAGAAACAGTAAAATACATATGGAGTTTGAAAACGCGCCTATTTACGGCAGCGCTTATATTGAAGGTATAGGAAATCTTTATGAGTTTGACGGCGGTGAGCTTTCGGGCTGGATGTACCGTGTAAACGGCATCTATCCGAACTACGGTTGCTCAAAATACATTTTAAAGCCCGGTGACAAAATCGAATGGATTTACACATGTGACCTCGGCAGAGATATCGGCGGCGGAGAAGTGCCGAAAAACGGAAAGGAAACAGATGAATGAATTTAAAAGCTTTAATCCGATTGTAAATTTTATATATTTTCTTGCCGTAACGGTGTTTTCATGTGTTTTTATGCATCCGGTAAGCCTTGCGATGTCCTTTGTTTTCGGTCTTGTTTATGCCGGGCTTATCGGCGGAGGCAGAGCGTTTAAAACAAATGTGAAGATTATTTTATCACTTGCGGTTGTTACCGCGGTTATAAATTCGGCTTTTAACCACGGAGGAATGACCGTTCTTTTTTATTTGCCGAGCGGAAATCCGTTTACGCTTGAAGCAATGATTTACGGTGTTCACGCGGCGGTTATGACCGGAGGCGTTATATGTTGGTTTTATCTTTTGGGAAGCCTTTTTTCGAGCGACAAGGTAATATATTTGTTTTCAAGAATTTCACCGGATTTTGCCCTTATTTTTTCAATGACGCTTCGATTTATACCAAAAATATCGGAATATTTCGGTGAAGCGAAAAAAGCTGATTCTGTTTTTAAAAAAGGTAAAGGGCTTGCCGCGAGAATAAAATATACTTCGGAGATTTTTTCGGCAGTGGTTACCAGAACGCTTGAAAATTCCATTGACACGGCGGACAGTATGAACGCGCGGGGTTACGGGAGAGGAAGGCGCACTTCTTTCGCGCTTTACGGCTTTTACAAAAGAGACGCGCTTGCGCTTATATATATAATGCTTCTTTCGGCGTATATAATTTACGGTGGGGTAAAAGGAGCGCTTTATGTGAATTTTTATCCCGAATTTAAGCTCGGAGTTTTTACGGTTTATGGTTTGAGCGTCTTTGCGGCATATTTTATGCTTTTGATTTTTCCGCTTGCGGTTGAAACGGAAGGAGCTATAAAATGGAAATTTTTACAATCAAAAATTTAAGCTTTACATATCCTTCGGGAAATGAAGCTGCAATAAGAGATATAAGCTTTGAAGTAAAAAAAGGCGAATTTGTTACGCTGTGCGGAAAATCGGGCTGTGGCAAGACAACGCTTTTAAGGCTTTTAAAACGTGAAATCGCGCCGTCGGGAAAACTTAAGGGTGAAATTCTTTATTGCGGCAGGGAGCTTTCGGCAAAGGTTGCCGCAAATGAAATAGGCTTTGTTATGCAAAACCCCGACAATCAGCTTGTTACGGATAAGGTGTGGCATGAGCTTGCTTTCGGGCTCGAGAGCATGGGAGTAAAAAACAATGAAATACGTATGAGAGTGGCGGAAATGGCGTCTTTTTTTGGCATAAATAAGTGGTTTCATAAAAAAGTAACGGAGCTTTCCGGCGGGCAGAAACAGCTTTTGAATCTTGCTTCCGTAATGGTTATGAATCCTGAGGTGCTTATACTCGACGAGCCGACAAGCCGTCTTGACCCGCTTTATGCCGAAACGTTTATAAATACTTTAAAAAAAATAAACCGCGAGCTTGGAAAAACTGTTATAATTGCGGAGCATAATTTGGGTGAAGTGTTTGAAATTTCAGATCGGATTGTTGTTATGGAAAGCGGCAGAGTTATTGTTTCGGAAAAACCGCGGGATATAGCCGGACGGCTTAAGGGAAACGATATGTACGATGCTCTTCCCGGATATGTGGCGGCATTTGATAAAGCAGGTGTTACGGAGGCGGCACCGTTAAGTGTGCGAGAGGCAAGAAATTGCTTTTTTGATTATTCCCTTAACAATAAGTTAAACGAGCTTCCTTTAAGGGAAAACACTTCTGAAAAAGGTACTTTGGCGCTTGAGCTGAAAGATGTTTGGTTCAGGTATGAAAAAAACGGCGAAGATATATTAAAGGGCATAAATATCAAGGCGCATGAGGGTGAAATTTACGCCGTAATGGGCGGTAACGGCGCGGGAAAAACAACAACGATGTCATTGATCGGCGGCGCGTATGCGCCTTATCGCGGGAAGGTTTTTATATATGGCGCGGCGCCCCGCGAAAACAGGGATATCGTTGGTATTTTACCTCAAAATCCGCAGGCGTTGTTTCTTAAAAAAACAGTGAGCGAGGATTTAAGCAGTATTGCCGAAGATGAAAAAACCTTGGCGGAAGCAGTAAGAATATGTAAGCTCGGCAAGCTTTTAAGCCGACATCCCTACGACCTTTCCGGGGGAGAACAGCAAAGGGCGGCGCTTGCAAAGGTTTTGCTTGCAAAACCGAGGCTTATACTTCTTGATGAACCTACAAAGGGTATGGATGCCCGGTTTAAAAAAATATTTGGCGGAATACTTTTGAAGCTTAAAGAAAGCGGAGTATGTGTGATTATGGTATCGCACGATACGGAGTTTTGCGCGGAATATGCCGATAAATGCGCAATGCTTTTTGACGGACAGATAACGGCAGAGGCAAACCCAAGAGAGTTTTTTTCGGCGAACAGCTTTTACACAACGCCCATAAGTCTTGTATCAAGAGGAATAGCGGACGGCGCCGTTACGGCGGAGGATATAATATATGTCTGTACTGGCAAAATACAGGATAAACAGCCGCAAACAGAAGATGATGATTTTTTTATACCGAAAAACAGAGAAGAAAAAAATAAAAAAAAGGCTGATTTAAGATTGATATTTTGCGGTATTCTGGCGGCGGTATTTGTTATTTTACAAATAATCGGGCTTAAAGGAAGCGCGGGAATAGCGACAGCGGCGGTTCTCGGCGTGATTATGATAATTGTTCTGCCTAAAAAAAGCAGAGAGTGGGACAGGCTTGTGTTTAAAGAAAAAGAAAAGCTGACGGCGAGAAGAATTGCGCCTGCGGTTGCCGCTTTAACAGCCATACCCGTAACGCTTGCCGGCGGAATAGTTTTTTTGCATGACAGAAAATATTTTTTTATAAGCATACTTATGGTTATTGAAACTCTCGCTCTTTTTTTTACGGTTTTTGAAAGCCGCAGACCGCGCGCGAGGGAGCTTGTGCTTATAAGTGTGCTTTGCGGAATTGCGGTAAGCGGACGAGCGGCTTTTTTTATGCTGCCGCATTTTAAGCCGATGTCGGCGGTAATAATAATATGCGGTTGTTTGCTCGGCAGTGAAACGGGTTTTCTGGTAGGTGCCGTTTCCGCTTTTGTATCAAACTTTTTTTACAGGCAGGGACCGTGGACACCGTGGCAAATGTTTGCTTTCGGCACTTTGGGACTTGTGGCGGGCTTGCTGACAAGAAGCGGTATTGTAAAGAGAAACAAGGCGGCTGTGAGCGTTTTTGGTTTTTTTGCCGTAGTTATAATTTACGGCGGTATTATGAATCCCGCAGCCGTAATTATGAGTATGAACGGCGAAGAAATTAACAGACAAATGTTTATGGCGGCATATATTACGGGTTTTCCGCTTGACCTTGTTCATGCGGCTTCAACAGCGGTATTTTTATGGTTTATTTCCGATGAATTTGCGGAAAAGCTTGAACGGATAAAGCTTAAATACGGTCTTGATGAGCTTGGATAGAGGTGATGAATTGTATGTTTCGCAGTGCAAGGAAAAGCGATTTACCGCAGCTGCGGCAAATCTGGAAAGATATTTTTCATGACACCGACAGCTTTATAAATTGGCAGATGAACAGACGGTTTATCGCGGAGCTGTGTGCGGTTTGCGAGGAAGACGGAAGGATTGTTTCGTGTTTATACGGATATCCGCTGCCGCTCAGCTTTGGCGGAAAAGCGGTTGATAATATACTTGTTTCGGGCGTCGCGACTCTGCCCGAATATCGGGGAAGAGGGCTGATGACGGAGCTTTTTAAATTTTATCTTAATCGCCTGTATGCTCTTGGTGTGCCGCTTATTTCGCTTACCCCTGCAAATCCCGCTTATTATGAGGGAATAGGTGCTGTGCCGCTTACAGAATCTGTTATTGTAAGCTGCGGGAAAGCGGAAAAAAAAGCTGAAGTACCGTTTAAGATTGAAAAGACGGATATTTTATCCGCTGCCGCGAAGCTTAAAGCTTGTTATGAGCGGTTTATGCCGGCGTACAGCGGTGTTTCAATCAGAGGGGATTACTTTGAAATTAAAATGAGCGAATATACGGAAGAAAGCTGCGAGTGTATGACGGCAGCAAATGAAAAGGGCGACATTTTGGGTTATTTGGTTTACATAACCGAAGGAAAAATCGTTGATTGTCCGGAAGCTGTCGGAGACAATGAAGCTGTAAAAGGACTTTTAAGTGAGATTAAGCTGCCGTTTAAGGCGGTTTTGCCGCCGGATTTTCCGCTTGAAAACATTTCCGGAAATATAGTGCGTAATGCCTGTAATTCAATGGGGCGAATAGTGTCTTTGAGAAAATTTCTTGCATATTTTCCGGAGCTTGAGCCTTTTTCAAAAGGAATTTATGATGATATTATATCCTCAAATAATGTTTCATTTACCGAAAAAGTAATTTCGATAAGCGATTTTTTGTCTGCGGCAAATGCCAAACTTAATTTAAAGCCAAGGTTTACACCTGATTTTTATTAAAATTTTGTTTTTCTTGTGTTTAATGTTCTTGACAATATAAAATATTTATGATAAAATATAACATGGGGTATATTAAGGATACAAAGGGGAGAAATAAATGAACGAGAAAGACAGTGTAATTGAAATTGATTTTCTTGAGATTTTAAGAGTATTGATAGGCCGTTGGTGGATTTTGCTTTTGTGTGTCATTATCGTCGGGGGTGCTTCGTATGCATATAGTGAATATGGCGTTCCGAAAATGTATATATCAACCGGACGAATGTATATTAACACTTATACAGGTCAAAACGGTTCGGCAAGTGAAAATCAAAGAAGCACATCGGTTATTACGGCTTCTCAGCGTTCGGTTTTAACTTGTATAGAAGTTCTTAAAAGTATGTCTGTGCTTGATGAGGTGGCAAAAGCCGTAGATCTTGGATACAGTGCCGGACAAATAAAAAGTATGGTTTCAATGGTTTCGGCAAATGAAACAGAGGTTTTGCAGATTACTGTTAGATGTAACAATCCCGAACACGCGAAAAAAATTGTTGATTGTTTAATGAATGTCGCGACGGTTGAGCTTAAAAATATTGTTGATATTCCAACAATAAAAATAATTGATGAGGGAAATATAAATCGTGTACCGATATCGCCAAACGTAACCTTAACAGCAATGATAGGTGCTTTGATGGGCGGCATAATAAGCGCGGTTGTTATAGCGATAATTGCGCTTGGAGATAGGAGAATTAAAAGTGAGGAAGACCTTAAAAACTTTAATATTCCGATTCTCGGTGTAATACCGGATATAATGTAGTAATTAAACATACAAAATATACTTGAGAGGGACGAATGATTTATATGGGACTTTTTCAAAATAAAAAAGACAGCAATAAAAGCACAGAGAAAAGCAGCGTATTAAAAAATATAGGCAATAATTTCAGCAATAAAAAGTTTAGCCGTGAAGAGCTTGAAGAAATGGATTTTGAAGAAACGGTTAAAAGAACCGTTTTAAATAAGGATACGTCGTTTGCTGTAAGTGAAGCGTATAAGTCAGCGAGAACAAATATTATGTTTTCGCTTAAGGATGTTAAGGGCGGGAAGTCCATAATTGTCACAAGCGGCGGTCCGGGTGAAGGAAAATCGACAAGCTGTATTAACCTTGCTATATCCTTTGCTCAGATGGGAAGCCGTGTTGTGCTTGTTGATGCTGATATGCGTAAGCCTAAAGTTCACAAGTATTTTAAGTTTAAAAACAAAGACGGTCTTTCAAACGTACTTGGCGGTTTTTGTGAGCTTGATAGTACAATTTCACATAACAAAGAAAACGGCGTGGATATAATAACGGCAGGGCATATACCTCCAAACCCGGCAGAGCTTATAGCTTCTCATGAAATGGATGAGGTTATTGCGGAGCTTACAAAAAGGTATGATTATGTTTTCATAGACACGCCGCCGATAAATGTGGTTACCGACGCCTCTCTTCTCGCGAAAAAGGCGGTAGGCGTTGTTCTTGTGGTAAGATACTACATAACAAGCCGTGACGACATTGAAAAGAGTATAAAATCGCTTGATTTTGCGGGAGCAAGAATAGTGGGCTTGCTGTTTAACGGAGTTGAAAAAGGTATATATGTAAACGGTTATAGAGAAAGAAGATACGGATACCGTTTAAGAAAAGGATATAGTTACGATTACAGTTACGGTGATAAATACGGAAGTTACAGCTATAATGATGATTAAAAAGAAAATAATTAAGGATTGATATAGAATGACGGACTTTCATACTCATATATTGCCCGGAATTGACGACGGTTCTCAAAATGTTGAAACATCTGTGCAAATGCTTGCTTTTGCGAAAAAGCAAGGCATAGATACTATTGTCGCAACGCCCCATTTTAATATTGAGTATGAGAGTATCGAACATTTTGAGCATAAAAGAGCAAGGGCGGCGGAAGCGTTAAAAACCGCGGTAAAAGGCACAGAACTTGAAAAAATAAAATTGCTGCTCGGCGCTGAAGTGGCATTAACACCGGGGCTTTCAAGGAAAGAATCATTTAACAGGCTTTGTATGGAAGGCACAAATTGTATTTTACTTGAGCTTCCAATGAACGATTGGACGTCATGGGTATATAACGAGGTTTATGCCGCCATGGCAATGAGCTATATTCCTATACTTGCTCATATTGAAAGATATACCGCAATAAAAGCAAACATAAAAAAAATAAATATTTTTGAAGAAATGGATTTATGCTTTCAGATTAATTCGGGAAGTTTTTTTCAGTTTAAGTATAAAAAAATTATAAATAGATTTATAAAAAACAGAAAAACAATTGTTTTGGGTTCGGATACTCATAATATGACAACAAGGAAAAATGATATGGGTAATGCCGTAAGCAGGATAGAAAAAAAGTACGGCAAGCACATTGCGGAAAAATTTGAAAAAAATGCCAAAATGCTTATTGACGGCAGTTTTGGAACATGAAAATACATAAAAAGGTAGGAAAATGGAGATGAATAAAAAGCTTAAAATTTTTATAATAATAATTGTTATTCTTGCGGTTATTGTCGCTGCTGCGCTTGTCGCAAGGAAAATGGTTATTGATTATTTATTTGATAAGGCGTATAAGGGAATAATGAATGGGAGCATAGGAGTTGAAACCTTTGATATTTCCGGTACTAACGAAACTGTTGTGAGTGAGGATGGAAAGGTCTATGAACTTGCCGATGAAACGGAAGTGGAAACCAAAGAAATTAAAGGTGAAGACGGAAAAACTTATACTGTTAAGAAACATGCTGTAAGAGAGTCGCGGGAAGGCTCGTCAGGGACAGATCAGACGCCGAGAATTAAACGTATAAGCGAGCTTACCAAACAAGAAATGACTGACATACAAAATATGGTATCAACGGCGGATAAAGCTACTGTTTTAAGCATATGCAAATCCGCGGCGACTGCGGAGGACAGAAAAGAAATTAAAGAAATGATTGAAGATGGAAATGTCGATTTCGGAAGGATACGATCAATACTTTCTACAAGATTGACTGCGGAACAAAAGGCGCAGATATATTCTTATTATGAAAAATACGCGAAAATTTATTTTGGCGTCGAATAAATGATATAGGCAGTGTGTGTATTTTAAAAGAGGTTTTTGTAAATGAAAAGAAAAATTGCGTTACTGATTGCGATTATATTGTGGTCGGGGGTCATATTTATGTTTTCAGCGCAGAGCGCGGAGAAATCAAAGGCACTCAGTAAAAATCTTGCGGAAAAAGTTGTGTCTGGCGCAAAGAAAATTTTTGGTGATGATTTTTTTGCGGCACATGAATATGAAGATGAAGGCTCTGAAAACTTGCTTGGAATTGTAACGCATTATTTGCGCAAGACTGCGCATTTTTTCTTATTTTTTGTTCTTGGTATTTTTTGTTATTTATTTATATCAGATTTTGAGCTTACTCAAAAAAAAGCAATTGTGTTTGCTCTTTTTTATTGTTTTTTATATGCTGTGAGTGATGAAGTTCATCAGCTTTTTGTTCCCGGCAGGGCGGGTATGGTACGTGATGTGCTACTTGACACCTGTGGCAGTTTAACCGGAATGAGCATATGTATGTATATTAAAAAGAAAGTTAAAAATAAAGAAAGGGAATGATGAAATGAAAATTCTTGTAACCGGAGGAGCCGGTTTTATAGGCAGCCATACTTGTGTGGAGCTTTTAAACGGCGGTTATGAAATTGCGGTACTTGATAATCTTTGCAACTCGAATATTAAGTCACTTGAAAGAGTAAAGGAAATAACCGGAAAAACTTTTAACTTTTATAATGTTGATCTTCTTGACTATGAGGCGACCGATAAGGTTTTTAAAAATGAAAAATTTGACGCTGTTATTCATTTCGCGGGGCTTAAAGCTGTTGGTGAAAGTGTTGAAAAGCCGCTTCTTTACTATCATAACAACATAACAGGAACGCTTAATTTGCTTGATATAATGCGTAAAAACGGTGTTTTCAATATTGTTTTTTCATCGTCCGCGACAGTTTACGGATCACCGAAGAGCCTTCCGATAAAAGAAGATTTTCCGCTATCGACAACCAATCCTTACGGCTCGACAAAGCTTATGATAGAAGGAATACTTAATGACCTTTACAAGGCTGATAACAGGTTTTCAGTTACTATTCTTCGGTATTTTAATCCTATCGGCGCTCATGAGAGCGGCAAAATAGGTGAGGACCCGAAAGGAATACCAAATAATCTTATGCCATATATTCAGCAGGTTGCTATAGGCAAGCTGCCTATACTGTCGGTATTCGGCAACAAATATCCCACAAAGGACGGTACAGGTGTTAGAGATTATATACATGTTGTTGATTTAAGCGTTGCTCATGTTAAGGCTGTAGAGAAAAAAAGCGGGCAACCGGGGGTATATGTGTATAATGTCGGTACCGGTAACGGATATTCTGTGCTTGAAATGGTTAAAGCTTTTGAAAAAGCTTCGGGAAAAGAAGTGAAATATAAAATTTGCCCGAACCGTCCGGGTGATATTGCCGCTTGTTATGCTGATGCGTCAAAAGCTGAAGAAGAGCTTGACTGGACGGCAAAATTTGGTCTTGAAGAAATGTGCAGAGACGGCTGGAATTGGCAGAAAAACAATCCAAATGGATATGAGGATTAAGGAAATACTGCTGTAAAAAAGTAATAATTTGGTATCGGAGATGATTTGATGAAAAAATATGTAGGTAATCCGGGGCAGCTTTGCGGTGTTGAAGAAGTAAGGCTTGTCGGCGGGAAAGGTGACGGTATGAGGCTTTTTAACGTGAGAAACGGCGGAGGGCTTGAGTTTTCGGTTTCAATTGACCGCTGCGCGGATATTTCAAGGCTTACGTTTAAGGGTGATAATATGGGCTTTTTCGCGCCGTGCGGCTATGTTTCTCCAAAATATTACGACAAGGAAGGTATAGGGTTTTTAAAGTCGTTTACGGCGGGATTTTTCACTACCTGCGGACTTACCGCTGTCGGAACGCCATGCACGGATGATGGAGAGGTGCTGCCGCTGCACGGTACAATTTCAAATACTCCGTGTGAAAACGTTAGTTACGAAATTACGGAAAATGAAATTAAAATTAAAGCGTTTGTTCGTGACGCTTCACTTTTTGCACATAAGCTTGTGCTTGAACGTGAATATATTTGCCCGATAGGAAAGAATGAGATATATCTTAAAGATAAGGTTGTAAATATCGGAACAAAAGAAAGTCCTCTTGAGGTGTTGTATCATTGCAATATGGGATATCCGCTGCTTTCGGAAAACGCGGTTGTAAATATACCGTCAACAGAGGTTACACCAAGAAACGAGCACTCGGCGGAAGGTATTGAAAATTGTCTTGTAATGGAAACGCCGCAGGCGGGCTATGAGGAAAAATGTTATTATCATAAATTGAGCGGCAAAAGCGAGGTTTCTATATATAATAAGGATATTAAAAAGGGCGTTTATATGTATTTTGATACTGCCGAGCTTCCGTTTTTTACCGAGTGGAAAATGATGGGCGAGGGCGAATATGTTCTGGGGCTTGAACCCGGCAACTGTACACCCGACGGAAGAAGCGTTATGCGTAAAAACGGTTTGCTTGATATTTTGAAACCGGGAGAGGAAAGAAATTTTCATATTAAATTTACTTTTGTCGAATAAAATGCTGTAAAATTTTTAAAGAGAAAAGAAAGTTTGTGAAAATATAATAAAAAAATATTTTTGTATTTTTGTTTTATATTTATTTTATTTGAGAAACAAACGATTTGATGTACATAAAATAGTAAATATATATAAAAATACAAGATTTTTTTTGTGAATTTAATTAAATAGGTAAATAATGTCGATAATATACTATTTATAAAAAATATTGACAAAAAAAGCTGTTTATGATATAATACAAACGACCTTTTTAAAAAATGCTATATCGTTTTTATTTCACCGATATTTTACCGTGCGGTTCTGAAAACGAATCCCCTTCGGCATTTTTCTAAAAGGTCGTTTTTTTGATATTTATTTAGCGTTCAAAGCTTTTGATTTCCCATAAGCTTTACCATAACAGCTTTTTGTGCGTGGAGTCGGTTTTCCGCCTCATCAAAAATTACGGATTGCGGACCGTCAACAACTTCGGCGGAGGCTTCGTATCCGCGGTAAACCGGCAGACAATGCATAAAAATCGCATCGGGTTTTGCGAGTCTCATCATTTCACGCGTTATTTCATAGCCTGCGAAAGCTTTGATTCTTTTTGCTTTTTCTTCCTCTTGCCCCATACTTACCCAGGTGTCGGTATATATTATATCAGCGCCTTCAATCGCTTCTTCGGGATTTGTTGTAAGAATAATTTTACTGCCGTGGGAATTTGCATCTTTAAGCGCGGCACTTACAATATCTTTGTCACAGGTATAGCTTTCGGGCGAAGCGCAGGCAATATCCATACCAACCTTTGCGGCGCCCTGGACAAGAGTGTTTGTCATATTGTTTCCGTCACCTATATAACACATTTTAAGCCCTTTAAGCGTACCCTTCTTTTCACGGATTGTCTGTAAATCGGCAAGCACCTGACAGGGGTGTAAAAGGTCGGTAAGGCCGTTAATAACCGGAATATCGGCATATTTCGCGAGGTCTTCGACATCTTTTTGCGCAAAGGTTCTTATCATAATACCGTCAAGAAAACGTGAAAGAACTTTTGCCGTATCGTAAACGGTTTCGCCTCTGCCAAGCTGAATATCGTTGCTGCTTAAGAAAAGCGCGTTGCCGCCTAACTGATACATACCGACTTCAAAGGATACCCTTGTTCTTGTGGATGATTTAGCGAAAATCATACCGAGAGTTTTGCCTTTTAATATATGATGCTCCGTGCCTTCTTTATTTTCTTTTTTTAATTTATCGGCAAGGTCAAGTATATCTGTAATTTCCTCCGGCGATAAATCCTGCAAGCTTAATAAATCTTTTTTCATTGTTCTTCTCCTTAAAACGAGTTTTTACAATGATATTCTACCATAAAATATGTATAAAGACAATAGGCATAAACAATGAAAATATAAAAACAGGGGAAAATATATAAAATACGAAGAAAAACGGAGTAAAATTGCCGTAATTTAAAATAAACGTTAAAAATAAACCTTTAAAAGACTTGAAAAATAATATAAAAGTGGTATAATGTAGTCAAAGGTCAAAGAAAGTCAAAGTCAAAAAAGAAGTCGAAAGAAGTGATAAAAAAATGGGTATAAGCGATATTATAGAGCAGTTTATACGTCAGGAGCTTGGTGATGACGATATGGTTGAGCTTCAGAGAAACGAGCTTGCTTCACGGTTTGGCTGTGTACCCTCGCAGATAAATTATGTTATAAGCACAAGGTTTACCAATGAGAGAGGTTATATAGTCGAAAGCCGCAGAGGCGGCGGCGGCGGAATTACAATCAGAAAGGTTTCCGCTTACGGCTCGAATCCGATTATGCATATCGTCAATTCGGTTGGTGACTCAATAGATTACCCGACAGTCAAAATTGTTGCTGAAAATCTTATGGATTACGGTATAATTTCACGGCGCGAGGCAAAACTTATTTGCAGCGCCATGACGGATAAGGTGCTTGGACTTCAAAAGGCGGAGGGTGACAAGCTCCGCGCGGCAATACTGAAAAGTATGTTAATAAATCTTATATAATAAATTGGAGGAATGAATTATGTTGTGTACAAAATGCGGAAAAAATGAAGCTACGGTATATTTTTCAAGAACGGTAAACGGTAAAAAAGAGGAATACAATCTTTGCGCGGACTGCGCGAAAGAGATGGGGCTTTTGGAAAGCTTTAACAGGCATCAAAAGTATATTCAAAACAATTTCTTCGGCGGCGGATTTTTCGGAAGACCTATGTTTTCGGGAATGTTGCCCGGTATGAGAATGTTTGACGGATTTTTTAAAGACTTCTTTGACGATGACTTTTTCGGAGCGCCGCTTATAGGCGAAAGCACTGACGAGAAATGCCCGTACTGCGGAACAACTTTTGAGGATTATAAAAAAACGGGTAAATTCGGCTGTTCAATGTGTTATGAGACCTTTAAAGACAGAATGGACAAAACCGCTGTCGGCGCGGCAAAAACCGAAAAACAAGAGAAAAAAGAAGCTTCCGCGAAAGATAAAATTGCGGGGCTGAGAGCAAAAATTGATGAGGCGGTTAAGCTTGAAAAATATGAAGACGCCGCGAAATTCAGAGATGAAATAAAGAGACTTGAGGGCGGCGGAAAATAAATTTCCACCGCCGGTATAAGGGAGAGTGATAAAAATGTACGGAAGCAGATTTGATTTTTCCGAAAAAGCCGAGCAGGCTTTAAGATACGCGCAGGAATGTGCGGCTCATATGGGTCACGGAATACTCGGAACAGAGCATCTTTTATATGGGCTTTCCGCGGTAAAGGACAGTATGGCGTCAAAAATTCTTGCCGCGAAAGATATAACGGCAGAAAAAATTTTGGAGGCGCTTAAAGCGCATTATGAAGACAGACCGTTTTCGTCCGAAACAAGAATGGTTGAAATGACTCCCAGAACAAAAAGCGTTTTGCAGCTAAGTGTACGTGAAGCCGCAAAGCTTGGCAATAAGTATATAGGTACAGAGCATATTTTACTTGCGGTTCTTGCGGAAGGCGACAGCCTGGCACTGCGGATTTTGCAAGGATTTGGCATAAACGCGCCCGAGCTTTACAATCTTATTGTCAATAGTGTTGCTCACGGCAAAGGCTCGGATATGCCCGGCGGGAAAGGCTCATCCTCAACGCCGACACTTGACGGTTTCGGAAGCGACCTTACGCAGGCGGCACGTGAAAGAAAATTTGACCCGATTATCGGTCGTGACAAAGAAATTGAGCGTGTCGTGCAGACGTTGAGCCGCAGGACAAAAAACAATCCCTGTCTTATAGGTGAGCCGGGCGTAGGTAAAACGGCAATCGCCGAAGGACTTGCGCAGAGAATAGTTTCGGGTAATATTCCCGAGGTGCTTAAAAACAAGAGGGTATTTAACCTTGACCTTTCGTCAATGGTTGCCGGAGCAAAATATCGCGGCGAGTTTGAGGAAAGGCTTAAAAAGGCCATTGATGAGGTTAAAGCAGCGGGCAACGTGATTTTGTTTATTGATGAAATGCATACAATTGTCGGCGCGGGCGCGGCGGAAGGCTCTATCGATGCCGCTAATATATTAAAGCCGTCGCTTGCGAGAGGTGATTTGCAGGTTATAGGCGCGACAACAATTAATGAATACAGAAAATATATCGAAAAAGACGCCGCGCTTGAAAGACGTTTTCAGCCGATTACAGTAGGCGAGCCGACAGTTGATGAAACAATAAGCATACTTCACGGCATACGTGATAAATATGAAGCGCATCACAAGGTAACAATAACCGATGAAGCACTTGAAGCTGCCGCAAAGCTTTCGGCAAGATATATAACCGACAGATTTTTGCCGGATAAAGCGATTGACCTTATTGACGAGGCATCGTCAGGGATAAAAATAAAGGCGCTTACCTGTCCGCCCGAAATTAAGGAAATTGAGGAAAGGCTTGCAAAAATACGTAAAGATAAAGAAGAGGCAATAGTGGCGCAGAATTATGAAACCGCGGCGAAGCTTCGTGATGAGGAAGCGCAGATAAAAACAGAGCTTGACAAGGCAAAAAATGAGTGGCAGGCAAAAAGCGCGGACGAAAAACCTTCTGTGGGAGCGGAGGATATTGCCGCGAAGATTGCCGAGTGGACCGGGATACCTGTCAGCAAGGTTGCGCAGGAGGAGGGCGAAAAGCTCAAAAATCTTGAAAATGTGCTTCATGGCAGAGTTGTAGGTCAGGACGAAGCCGTTACGGCGGTTGCGAAAGCAATTCGCAGAGGCAGAGTAGGCCTGAAAGACCCGAAAAGACCTGTCGGAAGCTTTATATTCCTCGGTCCGACGGGTGTAGGTAAGACGGAGCTTTCAAAGGCGCTTGCGGACGCTATGTTCGGCAGTGAAGACGCTGTTATAAGGGTTGATATGTCCGAATATATGGAGAAACACACAGTTTCAAGGCTTATAGGCTCGCCTCCGGGTTATGTCGGCTATGACGAAGGCGGACAGCTTACCGAAAAGGTGCGCAGACATCCGTACAGCGTAATATTGTTTGATGAAATAGAAAAAGCGCATCCGGATGTATTTAACGTGCTTTTGCAGATACTTGACGAAGGCACAGTCACAGACGCGCAGGGCAGAAAAATTGATTTTAAGAATACCGTTATAATTCTTACCTCAAACATAGGCGCAAGACTTATAACAGATACCGACAGGCATCTTGGCTTTAATGACGCCGGCGGTGAGGAAAAAACGTATGAGAAAATCAAAGAAAGCGTACTCGGTGAGCTTAAAAAAGCTTTCAGACCCGAATTTCTTAACCGTCTTGACGATATCATCGTGTTCCACAGACTCAGCGAAGACAATGTTAAGAAAATTGCCGCGCTGCTTCTTGAAGGACTTAAAAAAAGACTTAAAGAAAACGGCATTGAAGCGGAATTTACAAAGGAAACGATTGATTATATAGCGAAAGAGGGCTTTGACCCCGTTTACGGAGCGAGACCGCTTAAACGCGCGATTCAATCTAAAATTGAAGATGTGCTTGCCGAATCTATGCTGGAAAACGGCATTGGTGAGGGAAGCAAAATAACGGTTGACTTTAATGACGGCAAAATAAAGGTACAATCATAGTGTTTTTATCGGCATCCTGTTCCGTTCCGGAGCAGGGCGCCGATATTTTTTTGTAAATTATTATCCGGAAGTAATATTTTTTTGACAAAAGTATAAATATATGTTATAATAAACACATATAATGGTTGAAATCCTTTCCGAATTTCATCTTTTATGTGTTTACAATAACGGTGTGAAGCAAGCCGATTGGCGGCTTGCACTTATGTTATAATAAAATCACTTATTTAAAATAATGCGGCGTTGCCGCAAGGAAGATTTTATTGTTTCAATGTTCCACGGCACGTTGCGCCTTGCATAAGTTTAAATAATAGCTGTTAGCTAAGCGCCGCAGGCGCAGCCGCAAAAAAGTGGTAGCGAAGCGGAGGCGTTATGCCCGCGTTTACAAGGGCATAGCCGCAGCAAGCGTGCTTTTTTGCGGAAAAGGAGCGGCTGTCTGTAAAGCGTAGCCGTGATTTTTGCAAAAAATCGCGGCAAGCCAAAAAGACTTGCCGCTTTCATGGTCGGAGTAGCAGGATTTGAACCTGTGGCCTCTTGGTCCCGAACCAAGCGCTCTACCAAACTGAGCTATACCCCGAAACGTTAATTGTTTTAACAGT
>CACZWD010000021.1 GCA_902784805.1 uncultured Ruminococcus sp.
GCTTTGCAAAATCTAAGTTATTAAATGCACATTTATCACTCCCGCCGAAATTGTACATTTTAATCCGCCGAAATTGTACATTTTGACTTGACATTTACAGTATTTATATGAATATGGTCAAAAATCTCCATTTTTGGAGAAAGATATAAAAGAAAAATTTAGAAAAGAAGATGTATATGAATTAGCAATTATTTTAAATTTAGTTATGGATGAAAATGGTATTTTTGATAGAGCTATAAATGATTATAATTTTAATGTTGTAATAGATAATAAAAAAAGACAAGAGTTTGATAATCTTTGTAATGAAAGAATAAGATAATTATATTAAAAATGTGTAGGTGTTGAAAAAATGAATAATAATGATTTTAAAAATTTAAATTATAATGAAGATTTTGGATATGAAGGAGAAATATCAATAAATTTCTTTGAAAAAGATGTCAAAGTAGATATAATAATCAATGTTGAAGATGAAGAAATTAATGATATACAATATGAAGCATATGAAAAGTTTAAAGAAAAATGGGATATACTTCAAAAAAGTGTTGCAGAAAAAATTATAGAATATTATAATGAAAAAGAAAAAGGATCTTATGGTCCAGAAGATAAAGAAGAATTTAATAAATGGTGGCCTGAAATTAATACGATTGATGAATTATTAAATCAAATAGAACTTGATGGTATTATTATTCCAGAAACATTTGTTATGGAAGATATAACTGGTGGAAGATGTATATACTTAACATTTAGTAAAAAATATGGAAATGATATTGAAGGTAATGGAATAGGAGTGAAGATTGTAAATGAAGAGGTAACTGAAATAGGATTTAAAGAAATTGCTTTTTAGTGGATATAGATTAAAAAACTTTATAGTAAATGTTGATTATAGTTTTAGATGATGAATGTTATTATTTTTATAATAACACTATGGTTAATAAAGATAATGGAGGAATTATTTAAGTGGAAAAAATAATAGAATATATCAAAAAAAATGAAGATATAGAAAATTATCTATCATCATATTGTGATGTGGATTTTGAAAGTCAAGAACTTTTGGAAGATGATTTAAATTTTCTATTAGAATGTGGAAAATGTAATTATAAATTAAAACCATTTGCATGTGATGGATGTGGCGGAATATATGCAATATTAAATAATAAAAAAGTTGGATATATCGATTCAGAAGGTAATGCTGGTATTGTTGCTAATAATATTAGAGATTTTTTTAGTATTGTAACAAATATAGGAAATATATCTGATTTATCACATTTTAATTGTTCAAAAGATAAAGAAAGATTTGTATCGTATTTTTATGAAGTAAAAAACGAAATACCTAGAGATAAAAAATTTGTAAAAGACTTTATTAAAGAGAATTTATTAGAAGATAATCCAGAAAAGATTTATGTATTATTAAAAAATGCAATAACATCAGAACCTAAATTAATTATAAAAGCTACATCCGAAGATTATGAAGATTCAGAACAATTATTTGAATTTTAATTTTATAAAGAAAGGGTGGAAAAATGAACGATATTAGAGATTTAAAAAAAGAAGAAAATGGGGGAGAATAGTTCATGAAATTAAGATTATATTCAGAAAGAATGAAAAAGGAATTTATATGTGAATCTAAAATTGAAGTTAAAGAAATTATATATATGTGTAAAAAATCAATAAGGGATGAACTATGGATTAGTTTGAATGGAGATTATCCATGCATAAGTCTTCTTTTAAGTGATGATTTAGTATGCATAAATTACTTTGAAAACAATGAAAATGAGTTTTATTTTACTTCTTATAATGATAATAATAATTGTGATAAAATAGTTTCTTTTATTGCTGGAGGCGAAGAATGGTTAGCACCTAATAATGCAATTATTCCGTTAAAAACAGCTGTTGAATGTGTAGAGCAATTTATGGATACATCAAAAAGGCCTACTTGTATTAAGTGGCAAATATTGTAAGGCGGAGAATTCACTGAAAGTTATAATTTGTATAATTAATACAATGTTTTTTGTAATAAATTTTCTTGCAGTTTTTAATTATTGATTGGAGGAAAGAAAAAATGTCAAATATAAATGATAGAGGAGTAATAGATTTTACTGTAGTTGAAGATGATAAATATGTACTAAATGTGGAAAGAAAATCAGAAGAAAACACCTTATTTGTTGTTTTGCAGAGATATTTTTGTATATTCAAGAGAAAACAAAAAAATAAGTGTGAGTGCTGACTACAAGTTATAACAATATATAATAATCTAGAATATTCCAAGAAAGGATATTGTAATTATGGAAATAAATTATAAGGGAGTTCTATGCAGACTTGGAACTTATAGAGTGATTGGAGAAGATAAGCCGACATTATATTATATTTCAGCACCAGATGATGAAACTATGTATAAAGCAGGTTTTGAAGAATTGCATTATGGCTTATGGGGGAAAATATTAACAGACGAGGAATATAAAGAAATAACAAATATAGAAGTGGAAAAGGAATTAAATACATTATCAAATGAATTAATATCTAAAATGAAAAAAAATAAGTTTAAAGGAACCTATAAAATCATTGAAAATAATACTATTGAATGGAAAATACAAGAAAATATTAGAATTGAAATACTTGTTGATTATGATGATGTGATTGATTTTTATTATAAAGATCCTAGCGGAAATGAACATAGGCATGATAGGTCAGATGATTATCCGCATAGTAATATAATGGAATTATTGAGTGACTATAATAATAGTAAATTTGAAGTAAAAGAAAAGGGATTATTTAGAAAAAAATACAAATTGTTTATTAAATGATGAACTAGTTGGTTATATCGGAACAGAGGGAGAATGTGGAATAGTTGCTCGAAACATAGATGAATTTATGAACATAGTTGCTACTTTAAAATATGGTTTTATAAGACTAAAAGATGAAGAAGATTTTATAAAAGAATTTAATGAGATAAATGAAGAATATAAACATAAAGAAATAATGAATAAATTTATTGAACAACATAAATTTGAAGATGACCCTAAAAAAATCTATGAACTTTTAAAATTAGGAATAACTACAAAACCATTTTTTGTAATTAAAGCAATAGATGATGAATATGTAGATTCATATTCAATAATAGGACACGATGACGGACAAGAATCATTGGAAAAATTTATAAGAGAATATTTATAAATCTTAAGGGGGGAAAAAACAGAATATGACGAAAATAATCCATCAGATGCAAATATTTCACAATATCCTTTAGAGGACATATTAGATAAATTTTATTGCTATTGTGGAGATGAGTATAAGAATGAAAATGTAATGGATTAAAAAAATTCATATATTGAAATAGTAAGTGAAGAAATTGAAGATATAGAAAAATTCTTATCAATTATTGGGAAACATGTATATAATAAAGAACAAAGTGGATATATAAAATTGATAATTGAATAACAGCAATTGCAAAATAGATAATAAAAATATATTTGTAAATTAATATATAGTGAAAGTAGCTTTTATTATTACAATTGCATTACGCTTATATTACATTTATATTACTTTTTTATTTTTCAGTTGAAAATATATTAAGAGTATGATTTAATAAACATAGATATTAAAGTGAAAATATAGGGGGTTTTTATATGAAAAAAGTTAGATTATTATATGTTATCTTATCTATAATTATTTGTAGTGTTTTTATGTGTGGATTTTCAAATGCGCATTCTGTAGATTTAGATCCTGAAGGACTAATTACAATGCCAATGATGTTAATTGGTGGAAAAGGAACTATAAGTGTATATAAAGAATCCAATTATGAATTGTTTTATCAGGCAGTAAATATTCAAAATGATATATATCAACAAATGCAAATTGCAAAAACGAATGGTGATAATGAACAAAAGACATTGAAAGAAGAATATATAAAACTTCAAAATGATGTACAAAATTTAAAGAGTATATATGAAAGTGCAAAAGAGGAATATGATAATGCAAAAAACGGAAACGTATCATCTACAGAATTAGAAAGATTAAAGACAGAATATGAAACTGCAGTTGCAAATTATAATAACAAAGTTAAAGAATATAATGACAAAATAAGGGAGTATAATAGTAGTGTTAATGAAACAAATAATAATATAAAAGAATTAACACCGGCTTATAATGAAAATAATTGGATTAGTACTACAGATAGACAGGTCAAAGTTGATTTATCTCAGTTTTCAGGAGAGCAAACTTTTGTAATATGGGCTAAAATAAATACATCAAGTGGAGAAACATATTATGATGAGTCTATATATACTATGCAAGGAACAAAAGCAAATGAAGTAAAAGTTACAGGCATTACTTTAGACAAAAATGAAATAATACTTGGACAAGGAGAGGAATATACTATAACTGCAAATATATTACCAGCAGATGCAACAAATAAAAGTGTTGAATGGACAAGTGATAATGAAAAAGTAGCTACTGTTTCTAATGGGAAAGTAACTGCTAAATCAACAGGAACAGCGACAATAACTGCTACGACAAAAGATGGAGGATTTAAAAATACTGTTAAAGTTACAGTTACAGAAAAAAAGTCAAATTTAGATTCAGATAAAACTAATAATAAAGAAATATCAAAATATTCAAATAATACTGATACTACTATTGCTAATACATCAAAATTACCAAACACAGGTATATATGGAATTACTATTGCTTTAATCATAAGTATATGTTTTATAGGAATATTTTGTTATAAAAAATATAAGAATTACAATATAAAATAGAAAAAATATAGGGGGTAATATAAATGGGAATGATAATATATGGAACAAAAACATTGACAAAATTCAAAGGATATTTTGGAGATAAAGAAGAATGCCCTTGTTGTCACAAAACATATAAAAAAGCTTATGTTAAATATACAACATGGTTTCATTTAGATGAGATTCCTCTATTTCCAGTAAAAAGTACATATTATAAAATGTGCCCAATATGTGGAGATAGCATAGAGGTAAATGGAAAACAAGCAAAAAGTGAAATGATATCTATTGAAGAAGCAGAAACACAGCAATTAGAAACATATGCTAAACATATTTTAGCAAATAAACCCAAGGGGATAATGTCAGTAGATACTAGTTATGAATTTTGGGTAAAAGATATGGTTACAAATGAAGAAATATGCATAGCTACAAATCTTGATAAAGATACTGTTAAGAGAATGAAAAAAGAAAGAGGACTTAAAAATTTTAAAATAATTAACATTTAAAAAATAGTCAAAAAAGGATGTGCTAAGAATATTGGAAAAGGGGTATTGGACTGGTATAATACTTGGAATTTGTTTTTGTGGATTATTAGCAATAATTATTGTTATTGAAAATAAAAGATATAAAAATAGAATAGAGAAAATAAAATCTGAAATTCCTGAGAATAGTATGGAAAAATTAAAAAATTCTCAATATCATAATTATGAGTCAAACAATAACTTTATAGTAGGTACAAGCTATATTTATAATGTTATTGATGAAAAAGAAAGAGTTAAAATAATGTTGTTATATCATAAGACTCCTTGTAATAAATATGATACAGATTATAATATAGATGAAGTATACATGAGTAAGGAAGAATTTGATGCTAAAAAAATAAAAGCTGGAATTTGCGTTAAAACACTTCATAATACTGCACCAGAAGTTAGATTTAAAATAAAAGAAATCTTAGATATTGAATAAATTTTTAAAGTCTTGCAAATTATAGAACCATATTTGCAAGACTTTTATCGTTGAGGATTTGATTTTTTAGAGTGACAGTGGGGACGTGCCATTTTTGTCACGTTTTCATTGACTTTTCAGCTGCGTTATGGTAATATATTGCTATAAGTATGCATGAGGGGTAGTTAAGATTTGTGTTTTTCCGGAAACCAAGCTTAAATTTTTGGAAAAGTGCATAAGAACGTGCGCCGGGTGCGGATATACTCATATTGTTCTTGAATTCTGGGGAATGTTAAAATACGACTGTATGAAAGAACTCGGCTGGAATATCGCGTACTCAAAGGAAAAATAAAGAGCGTCATAGATATTGCGAGGTCACTCGGAATGGAAATAATACCCATGTTCAACCATTTGGGTCACGCCGCGCAAAGCAGAGGTTGCAGCGGAAAGCATGTTGTTCTGGATCAGAATTCCGGACTTGAGCATCTTTTCAGGTCCCACGGCTGGGAATGGGATATTGAAAAAGATGAGGTCCTTGATTTATTAAGACAAATCCGTATGGAGCTTATCGAATTATGCGGAGACGGAGAGTATTTTCATCTTGGCTGCGATGAAGCTTATATGTTCGGAACAAGAGAAAATGCCTCCGATATTTTGTGCGATTATTTAAACAGTATTCAATCCGAACTATCCAAAGTGGGAAGAAGGGCGATAATATGGGGAGATATGTTTCTCGCAAAAAGCGATTTTGAAAACGAGAAATATTTTTACCAGGCAAATCTGAAATCATCCGAAGCGTCCCGTGAAGCATTAAAGAAATTGAATAAAAAAATCATAATAGCGGATTGGCAATACGATATATTTTCGGGTAAATGGAAAAGCTCGGCTATGTTTAAAAAGGCCGGATTTGATGTGCTTTGCTGCCCGTGGGATAATATGGAAAACGCAAGAACCGCCGTTGACTGCGCGGTCGATGAAGAGCTTTTCGGCGTCATTCATACCACATGGGATACATTGGATAACGGCTTCAGAACGATGGTATATACGGGACTTTTGATGAATTCGGAAGACCGCAATGCCGTTATCCCGAAAGAAGTAGGCTTTATCACTTCAAGCATTGTCAGAAGAATGATGCCGTCCCGCGGCAAATACGAGGATGCCGGATGGCGCGAGCATCAGATTTAAAAAGCGAACTCGGTGACAGTGTGTGACAGTGGGGACGTGCCCTTGCCACAATAGAAAAAAATTTATATTTTGATGAACGCCGAAATGACAATTTCAAAGAATAAATATCAAAGGGACGGTTCTCCTGACAACCTCATAACATCAAATGTGTCAAGGGGACCGTCCCCTTGACACATTATTATATCAGCTTTTTGGCGTTTGCCGACTCTGCTTAAATTATACCGTTCCGGTTTTTGAGTTCCTTAATCTTTCCAGTCAAATTCGGGCTCCTTAGCACCTTTTTTGACCTTCTTATAAACTGCCTGAACAATCGGGCCGGAAATGAATGCCAGAACCGTTATGCCCCAGCCGGCAACAATGTTGCTCCAAAGCGGATAGCCGCCGTAGATGCCGGTGCCGCTTGCAAAGTGATTGTTGTAAATGTTCCAGCAGCAAAAGCCGAGCAGCACAATGGGTGCGATAAACTTCACCGAAAGCTTGAACCACCACAACGGCATTTTGAAGCTTCCCGTGTTTTTGTTGATTTCTTTTAAGATAATCTCCGGCTTGAAGAACCAGCCGACAAAGAAACATTCTAATGCGCCGACCAAAATCATATTATACTGATTTGTCCAGTTATCCACCGTGTCAAGCCACGCAAGACCGCTTTTGGTTGCATAAAACAGCGAAATCACACCCGCCACGATGCAGACACCAAGCGTTGTCTTATGCGGGTTGATTTTGAATTTATCTGCAACGGCGGTAGAAACGCCCTCTGTAATGGAAAACGCAGAATCGATTGCCAGCGAGCAAAGGCATAGATAGAATACCAATCCGAATGCCGCATTGACCCAGCCGACACTTGTGAGCTTTATGATAGCGGTCGGATAAATGATGAACGCTGTTACGATACCCGACGAAGACATATCACTCGCCGTCATGCCAACACCGTACATAGTAGTAAACATTACAATACCGGACAAAACGCTGACAAAAAGGTCGGAGAATGCGATGATGAGCGCATCTGCCGCAATATTTGCATCGTCTTTCACATACGAACCGTATGCGAACATAATTGCCATCATAATGGATAGAGAATAGAATACCTGTCCCATAGCGTCAACGATTAAGTTCGGGAGCATATTGACGGCGTTGCCATCTTTATCCACAGAATGGATAACCGATTGAAAGTCCGGCGTAAAGAACTTTTTCAAGCCTTCGCCCGAGCCCTGCATCGAGATTCCCTTAACTGCAAGTATTCCGAGGAATATAAGCGGCAGCAGCAAACCGGTGTATTTTACGACTTTTCCTGCCGAAACTGTGCCTTTCCGGATACAAAGGTAAATCAGTACCCATCCGAAAGCAAGACATGCAATTACCGTCCACGATGGTGCAAACGAACCGTTATTCCAGCCGAGCTCGGGGTTACCGATCAAATCACCGAAAACACCTTGTGCCGCCGGAGCTGCGTCGGCTCCCATTGCGGTGATGCCCGCAAACTTGAAACTGAAGATTGCCATCATGATTACCCATGCAAAAACAACCGCGTAATATGTAGTAATGACGAATGCGTTTGTGGTACCTGCCCAGCCGACGAACTCGGCTTTCTTATTTACCGCACGCATTGCACCGGGTGCGCCCAGCTTGGTTTTGCGTCCGAGCGAAATTTCCATCATCAGAAGCGGAACGCCCAAAACAAGCATCGCTAAAATATATACCAGCAGGAAAGCCCCGCCGCCGTACTTTGCCGCCAGTCCCGGAAAACGCCATGCGTTGCCAAGTCCGACCGCAGAGCCGATCGCAGCCATGATAAATGTGCCGCGACTTGCCCATGTTTCTCTTTTTTCAGCCATAAAAAATCCTCCTCTTTGTTAAAAAATAGAATCTGCTTTAAATGATCCCGTCACAAAAACAGTTTTATTTTGTTGAAAATTATATCATATCTTATACAAAATGTCAATACATCCATATTTTTTTTGCCCGGATTTGTATGAAGAAGAACCTTCGGTTAAAAAAACAGCTTTTTGTTTTTTAACATATTGATTTTTTACATTATTTATGTTAAAATTAATAAAAAACAAAAAGGAACGGTGAAAAATGAAACTTATATCATGGAATGTAAACGGTTTAAGAGCTGTAATAAATAAAGACTTTGAAAAAATTTTCAGGGAACTTGACGCCGATATATTTTGCTTGCAGGAAACAAAGCTTCAGGCGGGACAGCTTGACCTCAGCTTTGAAGGTTACAGCTCATATTGGAACTACGCCGAAAAAAAAGGGTATTCCGGTACAGCTGTTTTTACAAAGAAGGAACCGATTGACGTTACATACGGGCTCGGAATTGATGTTCACGACCACGAAGGCAGGGTTATAACGCTTGAGTTTGATAATTTTTATTTTGTATGCGTATATACTCCCAACTCGCAGGACGAGCTGAAGCGGCTTGATTACCGTATGACATGGGAGGACGCTTTTCGTGAATATTTATGTTCACTTGCTGCAAAAAAAGGAGTTATAGTTTGCGGTGATATGAATGTTGCGGCAACGGAAATTGACCTAAAAAACCCAAAAACAAACCTTCACAACGCGGGTTTTACGGCAGAAGAAAGAGAAAAATTCGCGCTTCTTTTAAAAAGTGGCTTTACCGACACTTTCAGGCATTTTTATCCAAATCTTGAAGGCGCGTATTCATGGTGGTCGTACCGTTTTCACGCGAGAGAAAAGAACGCAGGCTGGCGTATAGACTACTTTTTAACCTCGGAAAGCCTTAAAGATAAGCTTGAAAGCGCCTCCATTCACTCCGAAATTTTCGGCTCCGACCACTGTCCGGTCGAGCTTGTTATTAACATTTAATTTTCTGTTTAAAAGCACCCGACTGTGAAGCCGGGTGCTTTTCCGATTTTATCTTGACAAATAATTGTAAAGTATTACCGCCGCGTCCGCCCTTGTGAGAAGCCCGGCGGGATTAAAATTACCGTTTCCGTCTCCGCCTATAACCTTCATTCCCGCAAGTATGCTTATGCTTCCCGTGTTTTCGGCTACATCAGCGAACATAGGCTTATAAATGCCTTCAATATCAGCAACCTCACGGTAGCCGAGCGCCGACACAAGCATAACTGCCGCCTGTTCTCTTGAAACGGCCGCGTCGGGCTCACGCTGTCCTTTTTCCAAAATTCCCCTGTTATACGCAAAACGATATGCCGCTTCGTAATCATAATCTTCGGTTATTAATGCGCTGCTGTAGCTTTCAAATACCGAGCGAAGAAACGCAAGAAAATCTTTCTGAGTTATATATTCTTGAGGCTTATACTCGCTCCCGCCATAGCCTATGCCGCAGCCGCAAAGCGTTGTTATCGCTTTTTCCGCGTAATGTCCCGAAATATCCGTATATTCTTCCGCCGTTTTAACTTCCTCATTCATCTGTTTGCCTGTAAAAGCGTCAATCACAGTGTTTCCTCCGAGATAATATACCGCTACGGCTTTATCATATTTTTTAAGTTCTTCGCTGCTGCAGGTAAAAACATACATCGGCTCAAAAACAGCCTTGTCAAATATAATATCTGCTGCCGTGTCAATATCCAAAATCCCTTCCGGCAAAGGAAAGCTCTCTTTTGAACGGTTAAGGTTAAAACGCAGTAATTCACCTGTTTCCTCATCAATATTGACGGAAATATTGTCAAAGTCACATCGGATACCGTTTACGTATCTTGTATATTCCAAATAGTCGTCTGACGAGTGAAGCTCCGAAAAACGAAAACCGTTATTTTCATCTTTTGAAGGAAAATACTTTGGCGCAAGGCTTTTCAAAGCCGCTTCCCCAAGCTCTTTAAGCTTGTCCGAATCAAGCTTTTTATCGCTTTCTTTATCATTATACGTATATTTTGAAAAAGCCGTGATTTCGCCTGTTTCGGCGTTTACCGCAGCGTATGCGTCTGTTTTGTCGTCATCCGAAAAATATAAGCGGTACAAATAAGCTTTCTCATTATATTTATCCTTATAAAGATTTACGCTTTTAAGCGTCAGCTTATCGGAAAGCTTAACCGCCTTGTTTGAACGGACAAGCCTTTCCGCTTCCTTTTCGGAGATAAGCCCCGCAATTTTTTCAAGCTCCGCTGTTTCGGCAGGGCTTAAATATGACGCTCCGCCGCTCTCATCCGCCGCCGCTTTTGATTCCATCGCCCCGTTCCTGCCGAAGTAATGGTCATATGTTGGCGAAATACGCTTAACAACCTCTCCCGTCACCGCGCTTATGTATTCTTCATAGTCTCTGTCCTTCGGAAGCCACACAAGAACATTTTTGTATCCGTCCCCGCGTCCGTCCCATTCTCTCTGATAACAAAGCTCAAACCCGAAATTTTCCTTATAACTTTCTGCGGCTGCTTTAAAATCTATAATCTTATCCACATTCTCATACTCAACGCCGTCCGTATAATCAATCCGGAAATTTGTCACTTCGCCGTCGGCAGTTACCGCGACATAACCGCTGTTATCGCGTACAGGAAGCCCGTTTTCAAAAAGCTGAACGGTAAAATTTCTGTTTCCGCCCGAAATACTTTCATTTCTATCGTTGCTCCACACCTTAACCTTTCCTGCTAAAGAAGGGTTGATTTTTTCGGCAAATTCTATTATTTTTTCACTAAGCTCCGCGTTTGATAATTTCGCGAACGATAACTTATCATCTCTGACGTATTCAGAGCTGTATTTGTTATAACTTGTAATAACCCCGTTATCTTTTATCGAAACATAAAGGTTTTTAAAATCATTGTCGTTTTCACAAGACCACTCAAAGCTGTAAACCGTACCATCTTCATCTGTTCTTGAATCCGTTGTCACCTTGTCGTATTCGTCCGTCGAGCCTATTCTTTCCTTTACAATTTTCAAAAATTTCTCCGTGTCCGCAGCCCTGCTGTCTGCCGCAAAAGCCGCAATCTGCAGAATAAGTGTTAAAATCAGAACAAAAAGAAATAAATTTTTCATGATAATCCTCCTTTGTTTAATCTATTATTATTTTACATATCTCCGCTTTACCGCCTGACGGCCGCGAAATATATGTTACTTTCAAGTCGGCGCCACTTTTTATATCGGATAATTCAGCCTTTTCCCCGTCCGCTTTTAACAGTACCGCCGATTTTATATCCGCCGATACAGTGCCGTATATCGGGTCATTTACCGTAATCACATCTCCGTTTACGGAAACGCAGCTTACAGTTACATCAAGGGGTAGCTCGGAGCCTTTACTCATTACCGCGCTGTTTTTGCCTTGCGCGCTTCGCGATGCTCCGGAAGCAGAAATGCTTTTTTCTTCATAAACAGTGCCTCCGTCATATTCATCCGTATTTTCGGGCGCAGCCTCCTCTTTAAGACTGTCCGATGATATATTTTTTTCGTCTTCCTGCTGTATGGACGCAGACACGGCAAAAGTCAAAGCCTCCTCACCCGCTTTATCATCTGCCCGGCTGCCTTCCTCCGCTGTATCAGCTTCGGTATTTTCGGAAACAGTCTTTTCCGGCTCTGTTTTTTCTTCTTTCACAGCGGTCTGCACGTTCTCTGTTTTTGCATTATTGACAACCGGCATACCTTTATCTTCTTTTGTTGTGTTTATTTTATCCTTATCGCCTGCCGTCTCAACGCTTTCGGATTTTTCCGAAACCGCGTGTTCTTTTTCATCGGACTGCTCTTTTTCATCAATAATGCTTTCTGTTAAATCGCTTTTAAGCGCGGTGTTTTTATCATCGGGCGGCAAGATAAAACGATTTACGGCGCTGTAACAAATCAGTATTGCGGCAAGCGATGCGGCAACGGTTACAGGTAAATGATACACTCCGGCTTTTTTCGGGACAGATGATGCCGTATCTGCCTTTTTAAAAATTTCTTCAAGCGCTTTTTCCTTACCGGTACAGATTTCGTTGTTTGCCGCCTTATACAGTTTTTGAATGTTCATCATCGCACCTCCCGTCCAAAGATTTTTTAAGCATATTCCTGCCTCTGTGAAGAAGCGTTTTGACCGTTGCTTCTTTTTCTCCGAGACATTCCGCTATGCTTTTGACCGACATATCCTCGTAATAAAAGAGGTGTAGTGCCGTTTTATATTTTTGAGGGAGCTTTAAAACGGCATAATACACTTCACTTATTTCGGGAGAGGAAAACGGGATATTTTCGTCAAGCGGAACCGTCCTTTTAAACCATAAGTCCGAAAAAACGCTTTTACTGCGGTTTACGGTAACACGAATAAGCCATGCTTTAACGTGTTCCTCGCTTTCAAAAACTTTATCGGACTTTAGAAAACGCAAAAAAACCTCCTGAGCGACATCATCGGCATATTGTCTGCTCTTTGTGCACGACAAAGCAAGACGATATACCATATCATAATATTTTTCCGTCATTTCACGCCGTGAAATGCACATACGCTCTTCCCTCCCTCTATACATAATACCCTGCAAAAACAAAAAAAGTTTCATTTTTTTCAGATGACTTATTATAATTTTACAACAAAATTTTAAGAATGTCAATCTTGCAAAAATATTACAAAAAAATAAATATGTTTTTGGTAATAATTTTGTAAAAATACGGTTGAATTTTTTTTTGATATATGATACAATAATAGTGGATATTGTAGTGTATGCAAAAAAATTTGAAAGAGGTAAAGCCATGAGCAATATTTCGACTGTTATTCTGGCTGCCGGAGCAGGCACAAGAATGAAATCATCAAAAGCAAAGGTTGTACATAAAGTCTGCGGAAAACCAATGGTTAAGTGGGTTTACTCCCAAGCGGAAAAAATAAATTCCGATAAAATTGTTACTGTTATAGGTCACGGGCGCGAGCAGGTTAAAGAGGTTCTCGGAGAAGATAAAATTTATGCTGTTCAGGAGCAGCAGCTCGGTACGGGACACGCGGTAATGGGCGCTCTTGAAAAAATTCCCGACGGCGGCATTGTTATTGTATTATGCGGCGACGCTCCTCTTATAACCGCCGAAACTTTAAAAGCGGCAACGGATTTCCATATAAAAAGCAGGTGCGCCGCAACCGTAATAACTGCGGATATAGATAATCCGACAGGCTACGGAAGAATTTTACGTAACGAAAGCGGCAGTGTTCTCGGTATTGTTGAAGAAAAAGACGCAACCGACGAGCAAAGAAAAATAAAAGAAATTAATTCGGGTTCTTACTGTTTTGATACCGCCCTTTTACGCGCGGCTATTTCAAACCTAAAAAACGAAAACGCGGCGGGCGAGTATTATCTCACAGATACACTTGCGATACTTCTTGAAAACGGCTATGAGGTCGGTGCTTTTAAAATTCCCGACATAACCGAGCTTATGGGTATTAACAATATGCTTCAGCTTTCGCAGGCGGAAAAAATTATGCGTGAGCGCATAAACAAAGCTCATATGCTTGAAGGAGTAACTGTAATCTCCCCCGAAAATACATATATAGGAGCGGATGTTACAATCGGTACGGATACCGTAATTCTCCCGGGAAGCATAATCGGTGAAGGCTGCGTTATCGGAAACGGATGTATTATAGGTCCGAACGCTAACCTCAAAGAATGTGAAATCGGTGACGGAAGTGAAATAAATTCCTCAACAATAGTAAAAAGCCGCATAGGTAAAAACGTCAATATGGGTCCTTACGCTTATGTCAGACCAAATTGCGTTATTGCCGATAATGTTAAAGTCGGTGATTTTGTCGAAGTAAAAAACTCCAATGTCGGCGAAGGTACAAAAATAGCTCATCTTACATATGTGGGCGACAGTGATGTGGGTTCCGGCGTAAATTTCGGATGCGGAACGGTAACGGTAAATTACGACAGTAAAAAGAAACACAGAACAACCATTAAAGACGGCGCGTTTATCGGCTGCAACACAAACCTGAAGGCGCCTACACAGCCGCAGGTTCAACCATTACGGAGGACGTCCCGGGCGGCTCTCTCGCCATTGCGAGAAACCGTCAGACGGTCAAAGAAAAGTGGCGGGAAAGGAAATACGGCAAATAACCCTGGCAAAGCCCGGTTATTAAATATTTTAAGCTGCGGACGCCGGCATAATGGTTGAATATTCAAGGGTTGTCTTAAAACGATGCAATGAATGTGAAAACAGATGTTATGTACGGAAGTCGCAGTCTTACAAGCGAAAGGAAATGAACTATCATGGCATCAACAACTCACGGAAAAAACATCAAAATTTTCGCCGGCAATTCTCATAAAAAGCTTGCGAAAGAAATTGCGGCAAGGCTTCAGCTTAACCTCGGAAATGCCGAAGTAAAAACCTTCAGCGACGGTGAAATCTGCGTTAATATCAACGAAACCGTCCGCGGCTCGGAAGTATTTATTATTCAGTCAACAAGCCTTCCTGTCAACGACAATCTTATGGAGCTTCTTATTATGATTGACGCTTTAAAGCGTGCTTCAGCTGCGAAAATCACCGCGGTTATACCCTATTACGGTTACGCGCGCCAGGACAGAAAGGCAAGAGCGAGAGACCCGATTTCGGCAAAGCTTGTTGCTGATCTTATAACCGTTGCGGGCGCTGACAGAGTGCTTACAATAGATCTTCACGTTCCTCAGATTCAGGGCTTCTTTAATATACCCGTTGACCACCTTTTCGGTGTACCTATTCTTGCAGGTCACTTTAAAGGCAAATTTAAAGAAATTATGAGTGATGTTTGTATCGTATCTCCCGACCACGGAAGCGTAGCGAGAGCAAGACAGTTTGCGCAGAAGCTTGGTGTTCCGTTTGCGATTGTTGATAAACGCCGTCCGAAACCTAATGTTTCGGAGGTTATGAACGTTATAGGTGATATAAAAGATAAATACTGTATCATGGTCGATGATATGATTGACACAGCCGGTACAATTACAATAGGCGCGCAGGCACTGGTGGACCGCGGCGCAAAAGAGGTTTATGCCGCTTGCACGCACGCCGTTTTATCGGGACCGGCAATCGAAAGGCTTAAAGAGTCTCCCATAAAAGAGCTTGTTATGCTTGACACCATAGACCTTCCGAAGGAAAAACAAATTCCTAAAATTAAACAGCTTTCTGTAGCTCCGATATGCGCGGAAGCAATCAAGCGAATTTATGAGGATGTAGCTATAAGCCCGCTTTACGAATAATTGATTTGAGGGTGATAAAAGTGAACAAAAATAAAAGTCTTATTATTGTTTTGATTATCCTTCTGCTCGCCGCTGCGGTGTTTGGTTTTGCTTATGCTTATAAAGCCTCTTTAAACTCAATCACCGAAAAAGGTGTTGCGGCGGAAAACGAAAAACCCGATGTTCAAGGCCGTCCTTTTAACGATAATGCGGAAAAAGCTCCCGGTCATGAGCCGCCTCAGGATAAAATCACATACCTTGTCGAATGTACATTTGAAGGTATGATTGACCAAAATTCATTTGAAATATCTGACGAAAACAATGAGGTTTATCAGCTCCGTATAATCGGAGAAAGGCAAAAAGGTTTTATTGAAGGTCTGGACATAGGAGAAAAGCTTACCGTTGAATGTCATTATAACAATGATAATCAGCTTGTGGCGGATAAAATTATGCTGAAAAATTTGAAATAACAACTCATAAAGGCGGGAAAATCCCGCCTTTAAAAATAAAAATGCTGTTTAATTATATTTTATATAAAGAAAGGTTTGATTACAGACATTGAGAAAAACAAAAATTATATGCACAATAGGTCCTTCAAGCAGAAACGAAAATGTATTTGAAGATATGTGTAAAGCCGGGCTGAATGTTGCAAGGCTGAACTTTTCTCACGGGACGCACAAGGACCACAAAGAAAATATAGATATGATAAAAAAAGTCCGTGAAAAGCTTAATAAACCAATTGCAATAATGCTTGACACAAAAGGTCCGGAATACCGCATAAAAACCTTTAAAAACGGTAAAATCCATTTAAATGACGGCGACAGTTTTACCTTTACCACACGTGATATTGAGGGTGACCATACAATTGTTTCGGTCACATATGACGGGCTTGTAAATGATATATCCGTCGGAGATAAAATTTTGGTGAACAACGGACTTGTTATTTTTGAAGTAGAGTCAAAAACAGAAACAGAGGTTATTTGCCGCACCGTTATCGGCGGAGAGCTTTCCGACAAAAAAAGTATGAGCTTTCCCGGAAAAGTGTTAAATCAGCTATATTTAAGCGAACAGGATAAATCTGACCTTCTTTTTGGTATTGAAAATGAAGTTGATTATGTGGCTGCGTCTTTCGTATCTGTAAAAGAGGACATTCTCGCAATTAAAAACTTTTTACATAAAAACGGCGGAAAAGACATCGGCATAATCGCGAAAATTGAAAACCGCACAGGTATTGACAATATCGAAGAAATCTGTTCCGAATGTGACGGCGTTATGATTGGCAGAGGTGACCTCGGAGTTGAAGTGCCGTTTGCAGAGCTTCCCGCAATTCAAAAATATATCATTACAAAATGCCGCCTTCTCGGCAAAAGGGTTATAACCGCAACGGAAATGCTTGAATCAATGATATATAATCCTCGCCCAACAAGAGCAGAAATATCCGATGTGGCAAATGCTGTTTATGACGGTACAAGTGCCGTTATGTTGTCCGGAGAATCCGCTGCCGGCAAATATCCGGTTCAGACCGTCAAAACAATGGCGGAAATTGTTGAGGAAACCGAAAAACATATCCACTATGCAAAAAGATTTAAAACAAACGAATTTAAAATAAAAAATCAGCTTGACGCAATCTCTCATGCGACCTGCGGTATGGCAATTGATATTAACGCGAAAGCCATTGTTGTTTGTTCTGTTTCGGGTATGACTGTACGTATGGTGTCACGTTTCCGCGCGCCTACCGATATAATAGGTATGACAACCGATAAACGCGCTTGGTATAAGCTTGCTCTTTCGTGGGGTGTTACTCCTGTCCTGTCACAGGTGTTTAATTCTACGGACGTTGTTTTTTATCACGCTTGTCTTGCCGCGAAAGAGCATCTTAACCTTAAAAGCGGTGATACTGTTGTTATTACGGGCGGCAGCACTAACGGCAAATCCGGCAACACAAACACTATAAAGGTAGAAAAAATAGAATAAATTAAGGCGGCGGTTTATATGCTTGAAGCTGTGTTTTTTGATTTGGACGGAACCCTTACGGATTCCTATGAGGCAATTGTTACTTCTTTTGAATATGCGCTTAAAAAAAAGGGCATCTCCCCTATCGATGATGAAAATGTGCGGGAAAGCTATATCGGTCCCGCGCTTATTATTTCCTATATGAAATACTATGGTGTCAGCCGTTCCGAAGCGGAGGAGCTTGTGAAACTCTACCGTGAAGTATATCGTAAAGGAAATATGTTTCTCGTTAAAGTCTATAACAATGTTCCCGAAACTCTCAGACAGCTGAAAAAAAGCGGAATACGGCTCTTTGTCGTAACATCAAAGCCAAAGGAATTTGCCGATGCGATACTTAAAAAATTCAGCCTTTACGAATATTTTGAAAAAATCCAGGCACCCGGCTTTAAAGACTGTGAAAAGAGTAAGAATGAGCTTATTACCGAACTTGCGAACGATTGCTGCCTTAATACCGAGAATTGTCTTATGGTCGGCGATACAAAATACGATATTGAAGGCGGTTTAAAGGCAGGCGCAAAAACCGCGGGCGTAAAATACGGCTATCCCGGCAAAGGTGATTTTGATAACGCCGATTATATTATAGATGATATAAAGGAGATTTTAAAAATAGTGAATGAAGAAAACCATAAAATACGTGAAATAAGCTGCACGGCAGTTACCGAAACCGTTGCGGAGCTTTGCAAAAACGCAAATTATTATCTTAATTCCGACATAAAATCCGCAATTGAAAAAAGTATAATACATGAGCAAGGCACGTCCGGACGAAATATTTTAAGAAAAATAAAACAAAACGCCGAACTTGCAGCTGAAAAAGAGGTCGCCATTTGTCAGGATACCGGTATGGCAATAATATTCGCCGAAATCGGTCAGGATACACATATATATGGCGGAAATCTTGAGGACGCTATAAATGAAGGCGTGAGAAAAGGCTATAAGGAAGGTTATATGCGCTGTTCTGTCGTTGCCGACCCGTTAAAACGAAAAAATACGGGCGATAATACGCCTGCTGTTATATATTATTCTGTTATTCCCGGAAACAAATTGAAACTCACCGTTATGCCTAAAGGCTTCGGAAGCGAAAATATGAGCGCCGTTAAAATGCTTAAACCCTCCGACGGCGAGGACGGTGTAAAGGATTTTATAGTTGAAACGGTTAAAAAAGCAGGTTCGAATCCCTGTCCTCCGATTACCGTAGGCGTCGGCATAGGCGGAAGTATGGATAAAGCTGCTCTGCTTTCAAAAAAAGCGCTTGCTAGAGGTATTGATACAGAAAATCCGGATAAATTTTACGCTTCAATGGAAAAAGAGCTTTTAGACCGCATAAACGCGCTCGGAATAGGTCCCGCAGGGCTTGGCGGCGTTACCACTGCTCTCGGTGTAAATATCGAAACCTACCCCACTCATATTGCCGGGCTTCCCGTTGCCGTGACAATAAGCTGCCACGTGACACGCCACGCAGAAAAAACAATTTAAAAATAATACTTGTAAATTTTTAAAAAATCTGATATAATTATTAATATAACAAATTAGGGCGTACCGAGTTCATATCCCTTTTGTCTATCCTTGAAAGGAGCTTCAAAAAATGAATAAAGGAAAATTAATTCTTGTTGTAGATGATGAAAAAAATATACTTGATATCATTGTTTTTAACCTTCAGAATGAAGGATATGAAACAATAAGTGCAATGGACGGCGAAAAAGCAATCGAAATGCAGAAAAAATATAATCCGGATCTTATTCTGCTTGATGTAATGCTGCCCAAAACCGATGGCTTTACCGTTTGCAAAACTATAAGACAGTATTCAAATGTGCCTATTATTATGCTCACAGCAAGAGCTGACGAGGTTGATAAAATAATGGGGCTTGAGCTTGGTGCCGATGACTATATCACAAAACCTTTCAGTATGAAGGAGCTTTCCGCGCGAATCATGGCAAACACAAGGCGCATAGCTGCGCCGCAAGCGGAAAACAATGTTACGGCAGCGCCCCGTTCAAACATACTCACTTGTGGTGGCATAACCATAGACTGTGATAAATACGAAATATATCGCGGCGACAGACTTCTGGATCTTACTTACAGAGAATATGAATTGCTTAAATTTATGGCAACACAGCCCGAAAAAGTCTTTACAAGGGAAATGCTGCTTGAAAAAGTCTGGGGCTTTGAATTTTACGGTGATGTACGTACTGTCGATGTAACAATACGCCGTTTAAGAGAAAAAATTGAAGAAGACCCTGGAAATCCCGCTTTTGTTATGACAAAACGAGGTGTGGGATATTACTTTAACGATAAAAACAAATAATTTTTAAAGGTTGTCTTGCCATGTTTAAAAGTATAAAATGGAAGCTTGTTTCTGTTCTTGTTCTTGTCGTTATAGCGCTTGTTATAATTGTCGGCACAGTTTTCAGAGTTTCCGTCTCAAACTTTTATATTGACGAATTTACTCGCTCAATGGATGCAGCTTTTGACGGTGAAATTGGCAGCAGGCTTGGTTCCGTCACTGAAACAGAAAAGCTTGACGAAATCCTTGACGCGTATTCTGTTCGTCTCGGTCTTGATTCTTACAGGTATTGCTGCGTGTTTGACGGCAAAACCTGTGAGCTTCTTTATTCAAGTGACTATAATCCCGCAAAAAATATTGAAAAAACGCCTAATGTAATCTCGGCTATGACAGGAAAGGTCGGCAAAGAAAACGGTTTTATGAAGTCCTATATGGATTATGCTTACCCCGTAATGCATGAAAGCGAAGTCGATTACATTGTATATGTTTACGATTCCAAAATTGAAATAGGCGAAATATTAAACCGTATTTTGTTTACCATTCTTGAGGCACTGCTTATCGGCTTTGTTATTGCCCTTTTGCTCGGATATTTCTTGTCCGGTACAATAACAATGCCCATAATGAAGCTTACACGCAATGCCGAACGTTTTGCCGCGGGAGATTTTGAGAACAAAATTGATGTCGGCTCTCATGACGAAATCGGTCAGCTTTCAGACACCTTTAATTATATGGCGCAGGAGCTTAAAACAAATATTTCCGCGTTAAGTGAAGAAAAAGACAAACTTGAATCAATCCTCAGATATATGACAGACGGTGTAATGGCTTTTGATAAGGACGGAAATGTCCTTCATATTAACCGCGCCGCTTCCGAAATGCTTGGGATAAATGAAAACGCAAAAATAACTTTTGACAGTTTTTTTGGTCCGCTTGTTTCGGTTAGTGTTCAGGAAGTATATTTTAAAAACGGCGAAGCCGTAAGCCGTGATTATGAGTATGAAAACAAAAGTTTACAGTTTTTCTTCATTCTTACCGGCGCGCGTAAAAATCAGGATTATCAGTCAAACATTATTGTTGTTATTCACGATATTACAGAGCTGCAAAAGCTTGAAATGAACCGCCGCGAATTTGTCGCGAATGTATCTCACGAGCTTAAAACACCTCTCACAACCATAAAAAGCTACGCCGAAACAATTCTCGGCGCTGAAAACCTACCCAAAGATACGGAAAATAATTTTCTTCAGGTAATTGTCGGCGAAGCGGACAGAATGAGCCGTCTTGTGTATGACCTTCTGCTTCTTTCAAAGCTCAATTACAACAGTCGTGAGCCCGAAAACGAAACTGTAGATTTAAAGGCTTTAATAAGCGATATTTTAAGACGTATGCACCTTGCTATGGAAGAAAAAAAGCAAACTCTTTCGTTAAGTATAAGCGAACCTTTGCCATACGTCAGCGGAAGCCGCGACAAGCTTGACCAGGTCTTTTTAAATATTTTTTCAAATGCTGTAAAATATACAGGTGACGAAGGTCATATAAGTGTGTTCGCAGGCGAAATGTACGGTTATGTTTTTGTTAAAATACGCGATACAGGCATGGGCATACCAAAGGAAGATCTTCCCTATATTTTTGACAGATTTTACCGTGTGGATAAAGCCCGTTCAAGGGCGGCAGGCGGCACAGGGCTTGGGCTTGCCATCGCGAAAGAAATTGTGGAAGCCCACGGAGGAAAAATTTCCGTAACAAGCAAACTTGGCAAAGGTACCGAATTTACCGTAAATTTGCCCGTAAAAAAATAATATAAAATTAACGTGATTGTAACAGAATTGTAACATATATTTTGTATAATTATATTAAAGAAAATTAATTGTTTATACAGAAATTTAAAATTTCGGAGGAATTATTATGAAACGTTTTTTAAAGGCTCTGCTTTGCCTGACAATTGCTTTCAGCTTTGTTATATCGTTTAACTGTTTCGCTGCTGACCCCGGTATGGTCGGCAACAGCGTAATAAAAATAAAAAAGCCCGAAACATACACTTCTACAACAAGTCAAAAAGAGTATTACATATCGGGCGTTACGTCAAGCGGCGTTGTCGTGTCGGTATATCGCTATAACCCGTTCACCAACAGCTTTAATTTGCTTTATGTTGACGGCAAAGCAGCCGTTCAGACAGCAGGAGCAAGCGGTCTTATAGCACAGAAAATCTATCTTACCGACGGCAACAACAAAATCCGCATAAGGACCTATTCTCCCGATGGAACTGTTACAATTCTTGAAGTAAATATTACTCTTAATGTTCTTTCGCTGAGTGATATTCAAAGTAGCCCGATTGACATCAGAAAAGCTATTGGCGCATAAAAATGAATAAAAGAACCGAACTTTTAAAAAGCACGCTGCTTGCCTTGCTTGTCGCAACAAGCGTTGTGCTTTTTGCAAATTCCTGGTCGGGAAGACCGGGCAGCGGTGAAAATGAAAATTTAATAACACAGTTTGCATCGGCTGTTGGTTTGGGAGGCTTTTTAAATAATGAAATCAGTCTTACCAGCGGCACTGATGTAATTTCACCGGTATCAATAATATATACTTCCGGTGCAAAGCGTATCATTTTTAATAAAGGGACAGATATGTATAATTCGGTTTACGGAAACATTCTGTCCGTTTTGTTATGCGCGGAAAATGTAACTCATAACGAAAAGGTTCCTTCCTCAGAATGGTATTCCGCTCAAAAAACGCAGGGAATATATCTTAATTACGGCGTCAGCTTTAAACGTGGAGTTTTTGAGAAAGGTACCGGATGTCCTCTCCCTGAGGAAATTAAAAATGTAAGCGCGGTTATTCTCACTTCCAACGACAGCGCGACAAACAAACTTGTTATATATATTTATGATTATACCGAAGGCGAATTTTATAAACTGTTAACCTCAGTCAGCGCAAGAACCGTCGAAAAACTTTTAAGCGATGCCGACGGATACACCAACATTCCGATAGCGGAAGAACTTGGTTTCAGTACTGATTCCGAAATAAACCGGCAAATTGTCATTGACGGCAATGCCGTTATAAACCTTGAACAGCAAAAATTACAAAATATTTCATTTAAATCGGTGTCCGGAGGTTTTTCAGCACTTGATAACCGAAATGTAAATTTCCTTCTTTCTCTTTTTGACATGTCAAAAAGTTCGGCAAAACAATATGCGGATATCGACGGCACAATGTATATAGACACTTACGGAACATTGCGTTTTTCTGAAAAAGAAAGTGTATCCGTGCTTGAATTTAATGCCGCAAAGGAAACCCACGGAGTATCACTCGAAAACAATTCGCAGGGCGGTGAAATTTTTTACGATATTTTATACACGGGTTATTCAAAAGCGCGCGCGGTTTCGGAAATTTTTGAAACAGACAACTTATCTTTTTATATTGCTTCGAATATAACAACACCTGATGAAAACGGATATACCGTACAGCTTGATTATGTCTCGGAGGGCGTCCCTGTTTTTGCGACCGAAGAAGGTACCGAAACACACGCCGTTACTATGAAATTTAATTTAAGTGGTGAGCTTATTTATTACAGACAATATCTTTTTGAGCTGTCACCGGGTAACGGTTACAGCAACATCCCCGGCGTTCTGGATGCGATAAACCTTGTTTATTCCGCTATTGGAACAAACGAAGAACCTATCCATATTAAGGATATTTCAGCCTGTTATAAATTAAACGAGGCAAAAGCCGAAGCGTGTCTTTGCGTAATTACCGGGAAAAACGACAAAATATACACCATACCCTCAAACAACACGGAATGACAGTTGACTAATATAAGGAGGAGCTTCTTATGTCCTGGTCAAAAATTAAAACTATACTGATTTTTCTTTTTGTTTTTGTCAATATCTTTTTGCTATATAATATGTTTTTTAAGACAGGTTTGGGTAATGAGGTATCTCAACAGACAGTAAATGAAACCGTATCTGTATTGCGGAAAGCTGGTATCGCAATAAATCCGGATATAATAAGCCGCAAAACGCTTTATATGAAAAAACCCGAAATTTCAAATTCTATCGATAACAGACAGGTCCTTGCGGAAAATCTTATAGGAAAAGCAAAATCTTTTGAAAACGTTTACGAAAACGAAAAAGGTAAAATTACATTTAATGCTGTTGTATTCAACTTTGAGAACCACGATAAAACCGTGAAGATTTCGGATATAAGTGAAAACAACGCTATTGATCGCGCTTCAAAATATCTGAACAGCTGCGGTTTTGACGTTCAGACCGACGCTGTAAGAGATTTTACATCGGGCGAAAACGGCTATTATATAAAGTTTGGAAAAGAAATAGACGGTTACCCACTGTACGAAAGCTATCTTGATATATACATTATGCCTGACGGTATGCTTAATGAAATAAACGGTTATTGGCCGGAGGTTTACGGGCAATCGGCAGGCGGCACCGAAACAATATGTGTTGATACTACAAAAGTTTTGATAAATCTTCTTTCTGTGGAAGGAATTACAAAAAACGAAATCGTTGATATTCAGACCGGCTACACTCTCGGCGGTCTGCCAGAAAACGACAGTCCTATCCTGCTCACACTGCTTCCGGCATACAGAATAATATTAAAAACCGGCGAAAACTATATATTTGACGCGACAAACGGGGAATTTTTGTACAAATATTAAAATTTTAAATTTTTTTTAAAAAACTATTGACAAATGAAAAAAAGTGTTGTATAATTATCCTAAATTAAATATTCCAAACCGTTGAGGCAGAGAAAAATCGGAAGAAATCTTTTAAAGCGAGTGAATGACGGTGAGAGTTTCACAAAGGTTACCGAGTAATATGGCCTGCCGAGGGCGGCGTTAAATGCGCCGACGTAGGACTTGCGTTATAAGTCGGAGATATGCTGGTATCTCGCTGAGGAGCTGTCAAAGGCTCAAAACAAGGTGGCACCACGGAAAAGTTTTTTCGTCCTTGATTTGCATATTTATGCATATCAGGGACTTTTTTATTTAAATAATTATTATGAAAGGAGACTTTAAAATGTCTGAAAACAAAATCCCCTACAAAATTTATCTTGAAGAAAACGAGATTCCGAAGGCATGGTATAATATGCGCGCGGATATGAAAAACAAACCCGCTCCGCTTCTTAATCCCGGAACACTCGAACCGATGAAAGCCGAGGAGCTCTCGGGCGTTTTCTGTGAGGAGCTTGTCGCTCAGGAGCTTGACAACGATACCGCGTATTTTGAAATCCCGAAGGAAATCCGCGATTATTACAAAATGTACCGTCCTTCTCCCCTTATGCGCGCATACCGCCTTGAAGAAAAGCTCGGCACTCCCGCAAAAATTTATTATAAATTTGAAGGCAACAACACAAGCGGAAGTCACAAGCTTAATTCGGCAATAGCACAGGCTTATTACGCAAAGAAACAAGGCTTAAAAGGTGTTACCACCGAAACGGGCGCAGGTCAGTGGGGTACGGCTCTTTCTATGGCGTGCGCGTATTTCGGTCTTGACTGTAAAGTATATATGGTTAAAGTATCATACGAGCAAAAACCGTTCCGCAGAGAGGTTATGCGCACATACGGCGCTTCTGTAACACCGTCGCCTTCTATGGAAACGGCAATCGGAAGAAAAATTCTCGAAAAGCATCCCGGCACAACCGGAAGTCTCGGCTGCGCTATTTCCGAGGCGGTTGAGGTTGCGACGACAAACGAAGGTTACCGTTACGTTCTCGGCAGTGTTCTCAATCAGGTACTTTTGCATCAATCGGTAATAGGACTTGAAACAAAAGCTGCTCTCGATAAATACGGAATAAAAGCGGATATGATTATAGGCTGCGCCGGCGGCGGCTCAAACCTCGGCGGTCTTATCGCTCCGTTTATGGGTGAAAAGCTCCGCGGTGAAAAGGATTACCGTATTATCGCGGTTGAGCCCGCTTCGTGTCCCAGCTTTACAAGAGGCACGTTTGCCTATGATTTCTGCGATACCGGTATGGTATGTCCGCTCGCCAAAATGTACACCCTTGGCAGTGACTTTATTCCCGCGCCCAATCACGCCGGAGGACTTCGTTACCACGGTATGAGTTCTATACTTTCACAGCTTTACGCGGACGGATATATGGAAGCGGTTTCCGTAAAACAAACCGATGTTTTTGAAGCTGCGGAGCAGTTCGCGAGAACAGAAGGCATACTCCCTGCTCCCGAAAGCAGTCACGCGATTAAAGCCGCTATTGACGAGGCATTAAAATGCAAGGAAACGGGCGAAGAAAAGACAATTGTATTCGGTCTTACCGGAACAGGATATTTTGATATGGTTGCTTATGAGAAATTCCATGAAGGTGAAATGAGCGACTATATCCCGACCGATGAGGAAATCGCAAAAAATATTGCCAACCTTCCCAAGGTTGAATAATTCCTTATTAAAAATACCCCAAAAAAAGACAAAACTTGCTGTATTTGCTTCATGTTAACGAAAAATTTACGCTTTTATTTAAAAAAGCTTGACAAAAAATAAAAAATATGGTATAATATTTTAGTGTAATTACGGGTAGTCCTCTGTGATTGGAATTATTGCACGAATGCCTATGAAATAAGGAGAGAAAAAAATGTACGAAATCGTAAAAGAAATCGGCGCGCAGCAAATGAAAAAAGAAATCCCCGAATTCGCAATCGGTGATACCGTAAGGGTTCATAACCGTATTGTAGAGGGCAAAAACCAAAGAATCCAAATGTTTGAAGGAACTGTTATCCGCAAAAAAAATACAGGAATTTCGGAAACGTTTACCGTCAGACGTGTGGCTCATGGCTGCGGAGTAGAAAAAACCTTCCCCATTCATTCACCCAATGTTGCCGGTGTTGATGTTATAAGACGCGGTAAGGTCAGGCGCGCACGTCTTTATTATCTTCGTGACAGAGTCGGTAAGGCTGCAAAGGTTAAAGAAAAACTCGACTAAATGTTTGAGAGTGGCGTTACTCTTAAACGGTGTTTTAAGGGAGTGCCGTGACGGCATTCCCTTCTTCTTTTAAGGAAAGGAACGATATTTATGGAAGATAAAGTTTTTGATAACTCGGAAAACAATAGCGGCGACACTTTACCGGAGAATAACGATTCTCTTAAAAAAGATGATTCAAGCTCCGAAAGCGAATATATAATTAACGGTTTTTCGGAAAAAGGAGAGCCTGTAAAAAAAATGGGTATGGAAATTTTTGAGTGGATACAATCCATTGTCGTTGCTTTTGTAATAGCAATGTTTTTAAGAACCTTCTTTTTTACGCTTGTATATGTTGACGGCGCTTCAATGGAGCCAAGTCTTCATAACGGCGAACGTCTCGCTATATCAAGGCTTTCAAACGATTCGCTCGAATACGGTGATGTCGTTATTTTCCGTCCCGTAAGAAATCCCGAACGTCCGTATGTTAAACGTGTAATCGCTACAGCCGGCGAAACTCTCAGCTTTGATTTTGAAACCGGTGATGTTTATGTTGACGGCAAAGTACTTGATGAGCCGTATATAAAAGATAAAATTGACGCTATGCATTTCGGCGGTTACAGCCCCGAAGGCAAAACAGAGGTTACGGTGCCGGAAGGATATATTTTTGTTATGGGTGATAACCGCAACAACAGTCACGACAGCCGTTTTGACGATGTCGGGCTTGTATCGACAAAAGCCGTTATAGGCAGGGCTGTTGTAAGGCTTTGGCCGCTTGATAATATAGGCACGGAATTTAAATTGGATAAATAATTTTGAGGCGGCTTTTCTGCCGCCTTATATTATTGAAAAGAGGCGAGTAAATGAATCTGCAATGGTTTCCCGGTCATATGGCGCGCACCCGCAAAATGATGGCGGAAAGCCTTAAAATAACCGATGTTGCGGCGGAGCTTATCGACGCAAGGCTTCCGCTTTCGTCAAGAAATCCTGAAATTGATAAAATTCTCGAAGGAAAACCGAGAATACTTGTTTTAAATAAAATTGATATGGCGGATGATAAAGCCACAGCCCTCTGGATAAAATATTTTAAAAACAAAGGGCTTAACGTCATTGCCGTAAACAGCGTTACGGGCAAAGGTCTTGAAAAAATAAGTGCTGTGCTTGACACCGCGCTTGAAAGCAAACGTGCAAGAGACGCCGCAAGAGGCATTAACCGAAGCGTCAAAATGATGGTGTGCGGCATACCAAATGTCGGAAAATCCTCCTTTATCAATAAAATTGCAGGCCGTGCCGGCGCGAAAGCGGAAAACCGTCCCGGAGTTACAAAAGACAAACAGTGGATACGGCTTAAAGACGGAATAGAGCTTCTTGATATGCCGGGCGTGCTCTGGCCCAAATTCGACAGCGAGAAGGTTGCGCTTCGTCTCGCCTTTACAGGAGCTATAAAAGACGAAACAATGGATATTGAAGAGCTTGCCTGCAAACTGCTCTCTTTCCTTTCCGAAAACTATGAAACAGCCCTTTGCGGGCGCTATAAGCTTGAAAGCGCAAATGGAAAACCGGGCTATGAAATTTTAGAGGATATATGCAAAAAACGCGGTTTCCTTCTCGGCAAAGGCGAATATGATTATTATAGATGCGCAAATATAGTATTAAACGAATTCAGAGACTGTAAAATAGGAAAATTCACGCTTGAATTTCCCGAAAATCAAAAGGATGTGATTTAATATGGTATATGTTTTTCTTGCCGACGGTTTTGAGGAAACGGAAGCTCTTGTTACCGTTGATATTCTGCGCCGCGGCGGTGTTGACGTAAAAACCGTTTCCGTTACAAAAGAGCTTGTCGTGACGGGAGCTCACGGCATACCCGTTGTTGCCGATATTAGCTGTAAAAAGCTGCAAACGAGCCCGGAAGCTGTTATTCTTCCCGGCGGTATGCCCGGAACGCTTAATCTCGGAAAATCCGAAATTGTGAGAAAAACCGTGCTGGAAGCTTATAATGAAGGGAAAATTATCGCGGCAATCTGCGCAGCGCCCACGGTGCTATACGGTTACGGGCTGTTAGACGGCAAACGCGCCACGAGCTATCCCGGCTATGAAGACGAAATGAAGGACTGTATCTATACGGAAAACACCGTTGAAACAGATGAAAATATTGTTACGTCAAGAGGCGCAGGCACGGCTCACCTTTTTGCCGCAAAGCTTCTTGAAATTCTTAAAGATAAAAAAACTGCCGACAACACTCTTTCGGCAATGCAATATTAATAAGGAGATACCGTATGGACAGAATAATACGTTTATCCGATGACGCAGGTCATATAAGAGCTTTTGCGGCAAGCACAACGGAGCTTGTCGAAAAATCGAGGGAAATTCACTTAACCTCCCCTGTCGTTACTGCGGCTTTCGGACGAATGCTTACGGCAAACTCTATGATGGGTATAATGCTGAAAAACGTAAAAGAAACCATTTCGCTTCAGATACGCGGTGACGGTCCGCTTGAAAGTGCCGTCACGGTTTCGGATTGTTTCGGAAACGTAAGAGGATACGTAGCAAATCCTGTTGTAGATATTCCTCTTAAATACCGCGGAAAGCTTGACGTCGGAGGCGCAGTCGGAAGCGGAACATTAACCGTCGTACGTGATATGGGCTTAAAGGAACCCTATGTCGGCAAGGTACAGCTTCAGACCGGCGAAATTGCGGAAGATTTAGCCTACTATTACGGCGTTTCGGAGCAGGTACCTTCCGTTGTGGCTCTCGGTGTTCTTGTCGATGTTGATTGCTCCGTTAAAGCTGCGGGCGGATATATTGTGCAGCTTATGCCCGATGCCACCGAAGATGAAATATGCCGTATAGAAAAAAACATAAAGGAGCAGAAACCCGTAAGCACTCTTATCGCGGAGGGAGCAAGCCCCGAAATGCTGCTTGACTGTGTTCTTAAAGGCTTTAATCTTAAACCTGTGACGGAGGTTACCCCCGATTATAAATGTAACTGCACAAAGGAACGCATTGAAAAAGCACTTGTTTCTCTCGGCAAAATCGAGCTTAAAAAAATTGCCGCGGAGGACGGCGGAGCTGAGCTTGGCTGCTACTTTTGCGGTAAAAAATACAATTTTTCGGCAGATGAACTTATAAATCTTTCGGAGAAAATTTAAAAAACACTTGAATATTTTGGAAATATATTGTATAATTATATGTATAAAAAAGAAAGAATATTGAAAGGCGGATTTTTAATGGAACAATTCGGACAATACGGAATGATTATTTACCTTGTTATTATCTTTGCGGTTATGTACTTTATTATGATAAGACCGCAGCGCAAACAGGAAAAACAGCAGCAGGCTATGATTAACGCTGTAAAAGTCGGTGATGAAATAATCACCATCGGTGGCGTACACGGAAAAATCACAAAGATAAAGGATAACGATATTACAATTGTAACATCAATGCAAAAAACATCGCTTGAAATTTCACGTTGGGCTATTAAAGATGTAACAAAATATGTCGAGGATATTAAGGCAGAAAAGAAAACTCTTGACAGTAAAACTCTTGAAGAAGCTGAAAAAGCAAAAGAAGAAGATTGATTTTTGCCTGTCAGGTAAAAGAAGCAGCTCTGCGCAGTTTGCTTAGCCGAAAGGAGCGGAATATGTCTGAAAAAAGAGATTTTGGCATACTTGCCTTCTTTTTGCCGTTTACACTTCTTGGTATAGTGCTTACTCTGGCCGCGTTTTTATTTATTGCGGCATTATATCTTTTTATACCCTTCAGTCAACAGGTTTTGAAAGTTATTACAGCGGCTGTGTCGGTTTGTGTAATTCTTATTATTTCTTACACTTCATCAAAAGAAGCGGCTTCTGTTTTAACCGGCGGCATAACAGCGCTTATTTATTCTGTTCTCCACCGTTTTTTTGCTGTGGTTTTCGGCATAATACCGCTCTTATCCGTAAGAACTCCGTTTATGATTTTGACGGGATTCCTTATCGGTCTTATTGGCGCGGTTTTCGGCGGCGGAAGCAAAATAAGGCGCAGACGCAGATACAGATAGCTTTTATAGGAATGTATGTATATGACAAATAGCAGGTTTGCTGTAATTACAGCGTTTATTTCAACAATTCTTATAGTTATGATACTGCTTTCGTCAACTCTCGTTCTTGTTGTTTCAAATGAAACTCAGATGAAAGAGCTTATGAAAAGAAGCGGTGAAAAAGCGGCAGGAAGTACCCTTGCGGAAATTTCCGGTCTGTTTTTTGCTGTCATGCCGGACGAAACGGCAGCTCTGCAAAAAAACAACCGCAGTGAAAAAACGGACAAGCTTGTGTTTTTAAGCGCAGCTTTTTGCGGTATTAAATTCATACGTAATTTTATAGCTAAAACAACAAATAAAATTTTTATTAAACCGAATCTGACAGCGACGGTCGTGCTTTTGGAATAAAATTTCTCTGATATAAAACCACATTTTTACAATTTTGAAAGGATTGATTTTTTAATGAAAGCAAAAAGTATAACAAAATTAGTGCTGATTGTACTTATAATTGCCGGTCTTATCTGCCTTTCCGTTTTCGGTCTCAGCTTTAACGGCAAAACTTACATCAGTAAAGCATCCGAAGGCATAAAATACGGTCTGGACATTGCCGGCGGCACTTCAATTCTTTACGAAGCGCAGCAAAATAATGTCAGCGCCGAAGAAGCAAATACCGTTATAAATATTATGAGAACACGTCTTGACGAAAAAGGCTATACCGAAGCTACGATAACACGTGAGGGCGAAAAAAGGTTTGCCGTTGAAATTCCCGATGTTACAGACACCCAGGAGGTCGTTGAAATTCTCGGAACAACAGCAAAGCTTACCTTTGTTGACCCCGAAGACAAGGTTATAATTGACGGAAGCATGGTTAAAAACGCAAATGCAAACGTTACCACCGATTCAACAACGGGCAGAACAAAAACCGTTGTAAACCTTGAATTCAAGGATGAAGGTACAAAAGCCTTTACAGAAGCTACACAAAGGCTTTACGGTCAGCCCGACGGTCAGAATTTCATTGCCATAAAGCTTGACGACACCGTTGTTTCGGCTCCGAGAGTAAACAGCGTAATCAATGATTCTTCCTGTATAATTGAAGGCGATTTCACAACAGATGAAGCAAAAAATCTTGCTTCGCTTATAAACTCGGGTAATCTTCCCTTTGAACTTAAAGAAATCAGCTCAAACAGTGTTGACGCCACACTCGGACACGGTGCGCTCGGAAACGCAGTAAAGGCAGGTTTAATCAGTCTTATAATTATAATGCTGTTTATGATTGTATTTTACCGTCTTTCAGGCTTCCTTGCTTCAATTGCGCTTGCTTTCTACACTTCAATCGTTGTGCTTATACTTTCGCTCTTCCATGTAAACCTTACCCTTTCGGGTATTGCCGGTATCGTGCTTTCAATGGGTATGGCGGTTGACGCCAACGTCGTTATTTTCGAGCGTATCATTGACGAGCTTAATAACGGCAAGAGCGTCGGCGCTGCGGTAAGAGCCGGTTTTGACAGAGCTATGACGGCAGTTATCGACTCCAACGTTACGACAATCATCACCTGTATCGTACTTTACTTGCTTGGCACAGGTACAGTTAAGGGCTTTGCAATCACGCTTTTGATAGGTGTAATTGTAAGTATGTTTACTGCAATTATCATTACAAAGTTCCTTATGACAAGAATGGTTGAACTTGTGTGAAAGCGTAAAAGAGGAGGCGAAAAAAATGTTTAGTATAATGAAAAATTCAAAATATTGTTTTATTATTTCGGCAGCCATCATTTTAATCGGAGTTATCTGTCTTATTGTTAATGGCGGCTTCGCCACCGACATTGATTTTGCCGGCGGCTGTAAAATGGTCGTTGATACAAAGGACGCAAAGGATATTTCGTCCGACACAATTAAAAAAGCTGTTGAAGGCGCGGGATATAAATATTACGGCGTTGTTACTATGGGCGAAAA
>CACZWD010000022.1 GCA_902784805.1 uncultured Ruminococcus sp.
GGCAATCAAGCCATAATAAATATGTGCCTTCCGGTACAATAGGTTTAATTTTAGTGTTCGCAAAATTCTCGATAACATAGTCTGCATTGTTTTTCAGATATTGCAGTAATTCCTCCAGCCACGCTTCTCCGTATCTGTATGCCGCTTTTGCGGCAACAACGGATATAATACTCGGTCCGCCGGAATATACAGAAAGAATTTCCTTTTTTATTTTATTGCGAATATCTGCGTTCGCTATTATTAAATCAGCACCTTTTATTCCCGCAAGATTAAATGTTTTGGTAACGGAAACCGCCGATACCGTTACATCTGCTGCTTCCTTTGATAATGACGCTGTACGGAAGTGTTTTTTATATACTAAATCCGAATGAATCTCATCGGAAATTATGATAACATTATTCCTAATACAAATTTCAGTTACACGATTAAGTTCCTCCTCGTCCCATACTCTGCCCACAGGGTTATGCGGAGAGCAAAAAAGAAGCAACTTGACATTGTCTTCAATAATTTTATTCTCAAGATCATTAAAATCAATCGAATATCTCATTCCGTCATACTTTAATTCACTCACAACGAGGCGGCGATTATTGTCTTTTATTACATTGGCAAACGGATAATATACAGGCTCAAGAATCAGCACGGAATCGTTTGTGTCGGTCAAAGCTCTTATTGTTGCCGCTATACCGAACATAACGCTCTCACACGGAACAATCCACTCGTGCCGAATATCAAAACCAAACCTTTTTTTGTTCCATGCTATCAGCAAATCAAAGTATTCATCATCAAATTCAGTATATCCGAATATGCCGTATTTTGAAGCAGATTGCAAAGCGTCAGTTATTTCCGGTGCAGTTTTAAAGTCCATATCCGCAATCCACATCGGAATAATATCTTGTACATTTGGATAACGCGGGTGTGGCTTGTATTTTATTGAATTTGTGTTGTCACGGTTATGGACCGTATCAAAATCATATTTCATTTCACTAAATCCTTTATTACTTCTCCCGCAATTATGAGTCCGACTACGCTTGGTACATAAGCATTACTGCCCGGAACCTGATTTCTTACCGTGCAGGTTCTTTTTGTATCGGGAGGGCAAATACAATGGTACTTGCATGAATTATCATCGCTTTCGATCGGCTTCATAGGTGGCTCTTTGGAATAAACGCATTTTAGTTTTTTTATTCCTCTTTTTCTGCATTCATAGCGCATTACTTTAGCAAGCGGACAAACAGAGGTTTTATAGATATCCGCCACTTCAAATTTTGTGGGATCAACCTTATTGCCTGCACCCATAGAGGAAATAATCGGAGTGTTTGTTTCGGCTGCATTTTGAACCAAGGCTATTTTTCCTGTTACGGTATCAATCGCATCTACAATATAATCGTATTTTGAAAAGTCAAATTGTCCGGCTGTTTCGGGGGTGTAAAAGGTCTTATATGTGCTTATTTTGATATTTGGGTTAATTTCGGCAATTCTTTCCGCCGCAACATCTACTTTGTATTTTCCCACTGTTTTTCGGGTGGCGTAAATTTGCCTGTTGATATTGGTCAGGCATATTTTATCGTCGTCTATAATATCTATGGCGCCTATACCGGAGCGGACAAGCGCTTCAACGGTATAACCGCCTACACCGCCTATCCCGAACACCGCTACACGCGATTCCCACAGTTTTTCCATTGCTTTTTTTCCAAAAATAAGCTCTGTTCTCGAATATTGATTCAACATAAAGTAGTCCTCTTTTTTATCTATTTCATCGTCTTATTCATACTTCCGGTTTTGTAGCCGCCGAGATCAAGCGTTACATAATCAAAACCGAGGCTTTGCAGTTGTTCATTTAAACTCTGTGCAAGATCTCCGGCTAATATCTTTGTAAATTCATCAGGCAGGATTTCTATGCGGGCAAGTTTGCCGTGTATGCGGACACGAACCTGATGAAAGCCCAAATCCAACAGTTTTTGTTCGGCTTTGTCAACCATTGAAAATTTTTCTTCTGTTATTCTCTCGCCATATACAAAACGCGATGAAAGACAAGCAAAGGATTGTTTGTTCCATGTTTCAAGCCCGACCTCTTTTGAGAGTTTGCGTATCTCATCTTTTGTAAGTTCCGCATATCTGAGCGGACTTTTGATACCAAACTCGTCAACTGCAATAAGTCCGGGACGATAATCTCCGTTATCATCGATGTTTGAGCCTTCGGCAATATAGGGTATATTCCTTTCATCTGTGATTTGCCGGATTTTTTTAAATAATTCTTTTTTGCAAAGATAGCATCGGTTTTTGGGGTTGTTGCAAAAACCGTCTATGGAAAGCTCCTCCGAATCGCATATAATATGCTTTATGCCTTCTTTTTCACAAAACAAAACAGCTTCTTTCAGCTCTCTTTCCGGGAAAGAACAAGAACGAGCCGTTACCGCAATAACATTATCGCCGAGTAAATCGTGAGCAGTTTTCAAAAGAAATGTAGAATCAACCCCCGCTGAAAATGCAACGGCAATATTACCCAATTCCAAAAGATATTTTTCCAAAGCATTCTTTTTTTCGATAATGCTCATTGTAAGTTTCCCTCCGATATAATTCATAATGTGTTTTTTACAATATCAAGAAAATAACGGTGAACGGAAGTGTCATCCGAAAGCTCCGGATGAAATGCCGTAACAAGCTGGTTTCCTTGCCTTGCGGCGACTATTTTACCGTCAACCAAAGCGAGTATTTCCGTATCATTATGCACAGATGAAATATAAGGTGCCCGTATAAATGTCATGGGGATTTCACCTATGTCCCGAAATTTTTCAACTGTATAAAAACTTCCAAGCTGTCTGCCATAAGCATTTCTTACCGCTGTTATGTCCATTGTGGCAAGATGTGTTTGCTTATCGTTTTCAAGTTCCCTTGCAAGAAGTATCAGTCCCGCGCAGGTGCCGAATACAGGCAATCCGCTTAAAATCAAATCACGGATTCTATTAAACAAATTCAATTCGTGCAGCAATTTTCCCTGAACTGTACTTTCTCCGCCGGGAACAATAAGTCCGTCGAAGGCTTTATCTATGTCTTTTTCCTGTCGTATTTCAAAGGGCTCCGCACCGAGAGCGGCAAGCATTTTTTCATGCTCAATGAAAGCCCCTTGAAGTGCTAATACGCCTATTCGCATGTTTTATTTTCCTCTTTCCGCCATTAGAAGTTCAATTTCCTGTTCGTTTATTCCAACCATTGCTTCGCCCAAATCTTCCGAAAGCTCCGCAAGCAGTTTTGCATCTGTAAAATTAGTAACCGCTTTTACAATAGCTGCGGCGCGCTTTTCGGGATTGCCCGACTTGAATATACCCGAACCTACAAAGACTCCTTCTGCTCCAAGCTGCATCATAAGCGCTGCATCGGCAGGCGTTGCAACACCTCCGGCCGCAAAATTAACCACAGGCAGCTTTTTGTTTTCGTGTACGTATTTTACCAAGTCATAAGGAACCTGAAGTTCTTTTGCCGCATCAAACAGTTCATCTTCGCTCATGGAACCGATACGGCGTATTTCGGATTGCATCATTCTCATATGGCGTACAGCCTGTACAACATCGCCCGTACCGGGTTCACCCTTTGTACGGATCATCGCAGCTCCCTCGTTAATTCTCCTGAGAGCTTCACCAAGATCCTTTGCACCGCAAACGAACGGAACATCAAAGGCGGTTTTGTCAATGTGGTATTTATCATCTGCCGGTGATAAAACCTCGCTTTCGTCAATATAGTCAATTTCGATTGCTTGCAGGATCTGTGCCTCTGCAAAATGACCTATTCTGCATTTTGCCATAACAGGAATAGATACCGCATTTTGAATTCCTTTTATCATTTTGGGATCGCTCATCCTTGAAACACCGCCTGCGGCACGAATATCCGCAGGTATTCTTTCAAGCGCCATTACCGCACATGCTCCTGCCGCTTCGGCAATCTTTGCCTGTTCGGGAGTGGTTACATCCATTATAACTCCGCCCTTGAGCATTTGAGCCAAGTTTTTGTTTAATTCAAATCTGTTGTTTTCCATTGTTTGTGTCTCCTTTTTCAATTAAATTTTTTACATTTCCTATATCAGTAACAATTTTATAGCCTGCTGATTTTACTCTTCTTTCAAGACAGCCGCGACACTGGGCGGCTTCTTCTCCTGTGCATATTTTGTTCTCATATAAATCATATAGTTTTCGTACTTTGACAGGCGAAAGATTAGGCATTACAACATTTGCGCCGGATTTAAGACCTAATTCTCTTCCGCTTTGATGAACGGTACCGAGTGCTGTTGTTGCAGGTATAAGGGCATACGGAAAAATAATCCTCAATATCGCAATCAGTCGCAGCGTAAGCTCCAAACTGCCGTTATGAAAATTTGCAAACGGAGTTTTTTCATGCTTGATGTACGGTCCTATGCCTATCATATCAGGTTGTAATTCCTGTAAAAACCGAATATCCGCAACAATATTTTCTGTTGTCTGATACGGTGAACCTACCATAAATCCGGAGCCGACCTGGTACCCGATTTCTTTTAAATCATATAGGCATCTTTTTCTGTTCTTTAAGCTCATACTTTCAGGATGCAATTTTTTGTAATGTATTTCGTTTGCCGTTTCATGCCTTAAAAGATAGCGGTTTGCCCCTGCTTCAAAGTAGGTAAGATAGCTTTCTTTCGGTTTTTCGCCGATTGACAGAGTTATGGCGCAGTCGGGAAATTGGTTTCGGATTTCATAAATGATTTCGCAAAGCCTTTTGTCATCAAAGAAAGGATCTTCGCCGCCCTGCAGGACAAATGTACGAAAGCCGAGAGCATATCCTTCTTTACAGCAGGAAAGTATTTCATCTTTTCCGAGACGGTACCGCAACGCTTCTTTATTGCCGCTTCATATTCCGCAATAGTAGCAATTATTCTTACAATAGTTTGTAAATTCAATTAAGCCTCTTATATAAACCTTATCACCATAAATTTGTTTCCTTATATCATCGGCTGCGGAGAACAAAGAATTGTCATAAGCCGTTGTTTCAAGAAGTGCGATAAGCTCCGGGGTGGATATATTTCTGTTTCTTAAAAGTAAATCAACTGTTTTTTCAGACACTTTCATAGGCATTTTCACAACTTCTCATAGCTAAAATTGTTTTGGAAATCAAATCATCCAAATCCCATCCGAGCATATCTGCACCGCGCTCGATGACCTCTCTTGAACAGCCGGCGGCAAAATTTAAGTTTTTATATTTTTTCTTAACTGACTTTAATTCTAAATCAGAAACACTCTTAGAGGGGCGCATAATAGCAACTGCTCCGATAAGTCCCGTAAGTTCATCTACCGCATAGAGAACCTTTTCCATTTCATGCTCCGGCTTAATATCAACGGTTAAAGCATAACCGTGACTGGCAGTTGCGTGAATCAAGCGTTCATCAAGACCGCGTTCACGCATTATTTCCTGCTCTTTTATGCAGTGCTGTGTTGGAAATTGCTCAAAATCAAGGTCGTGAAGAAGCCCTGCTATGCCCCAGAAATCTTCTTCATCACTGTAGCCGAGTTCTTTTGAAAAATAGCGCATAACACCTTCTACGGTCACGGCATGTTTCAAATGAAAACGGTCTTTATTAAATTCGGTTAGTAAATCCCATGCTTGTTCGCGTGTGATTTTACTTATTTTTGTGGTTGCCGCATTATCTGTATGAATCATTTATTTCAACTCCGTTTCAAGTATAAACCATAGCATATAATTCCTATGGTTTTAGTAGATATTATATCACATGAAATTAAAAAAATCAAGCACACAAGGGAAAAAGGCGTATATATAATAATTATAGATTTATATAGAAAAAACTTAGCACCGGGAATCGGCTATAGATTTTTATAAGATATAAATATGCTTTTTCCTATTGACAAAACAGGCAATACATAGTATAATACCTATAAAACAGGTAGGAATAATAAGATATTATGCTGATGTGCGCTGTTTTCTGTGAATAAAGAAGCGAAATATGATCTCAATAAAGCTTCACAATATGGTATCCGGCGCTGTATTACTTGTTTTAAAGCGGAAGGCGGTACGGTTTGTTTGTGATTGTATTAAAGGCAATTCAATAGATTAGAACTTGACTCCGTCTATGCTTTTTTGAGGCACTGTCGGATTTTTTTATAATAAAAAAACACAAATTTATAGTTACGAAAGACGGGTGAACGATTTATGAAGCTTTCTACAAAAGGGCGTTATGCGCTGCGAATGCTTGTATATATTGCAGATAACAAAGAAAAAGGATATATTTCTCTAAAAGAAATTTCTGAAAATCAGAAAATTTCAAAAAAGTATCTTGAGCAGATTGTATCAGTTTTAACAAAAAGCGGATTGCTGCTTGCAAATCGCGGATTTCAGGGCGGATATAGACTAAACGGCAATCCTGATAATATTACCGTCGGCTCTGTTTTAAGGATTACCGAGGGGAGTTTATCTCCCGTTGCCTGTGTTGAAAACGGATATGCGGAGTGCGAACGGAGCGATATATGTGAAACCTTGTTTATATGGCAAGGCTTAAGCAAAGTAATAAATGAATATCTCGACAGTATTACATTGCAGGATATTATTGACAACAATCGTGAAAGATACGCAAATAATTATATTATTTGATAAAGGAGTGACGTATATGACATTGCAACAAATATTTTATGCGCTTACAATAGCGGAAACCGGATCTATGAATAAAGCGGCTGAGCTGCTTTATATTTCGCAGCCGTCTTTAACAAATGCGATCAAAGAGCTGGAGCGTGATGCGGGAATTACAATCTTTTCACGCACTGGAAAGGGCGTTGTTCTCACAAAAGACGGCGAGGAATTCCTTATGTATGCGCGTCAGGTTCATCAGCAGTATGAGCTTTTAAAGGAAAAGTACGGAAAAAAAGAAAATATTAAAAGGAAATTCGGTGTATCAACGCAGCACTATTCCTTTGCGGTGAAAGCATTCGTCGAAACGGTAAAAAAATTTGATGCAAGAAAATATGAGTTTTCCATAAGAGAAGAAAAAACATACGATGTAATTTGCGATGTCGGCAATTTGAGAAGCGAAATCGGAATACTGTATTTAAGCAATTTCAACCGTAAAATCATAAAAAAAATACTGAGAGAGCAAGACCTTGAATTTCATAAGCTGGTTGACTGTAATGCCTATGTTTATCTTTGGAAAGATCATCCTTTGGCGAAAGAAAAGTCAATATCATTTGAGCAGCTCAAAGAGTACCCTTGTCTTTCATTTGAACAGGGAGATAAAGGTTCTTTCTACTTTGCGGAAGAAATTTTGAGTGAAAACGAGTATGCACAGACAATCAAAGCCTGTGACAGAGCCACAATGCTGAATTTAATGGTCGGTCTTAACGGTTATACTCTTTGTTCGGGTATAATATGCAACGAACTTAACGGCAGCGATTTTGTAGTTGTTCCGTTTAAAGCTGATGAAGAAAACAAAAACAGCATAATGGAAATCGGCTATATTACAAAAAAACATGGTATTTTAAGCGAAATAGGTGAAATCTACATAAATGAGCTAAAGCAATATTTGAATATTTAACAGTATTATTTTTGAGAAGTAAAAATGCAATCCATTGACAAAATTGAAAAAACGATTTGAAAAAAATTGTCAAGAGATGTGCATTGTATTATAGCTGTCGTGATTTACCACTTATTTCTTATAGGATTTGAATCATAAACAGTACGCTTGGAGAACGATAACTCTTAAAAAGAGTGCATTTTATTAGTATAGTAGTCTTTTGCCGACATCATCTTTGAAGCTCGAAATGTATTTTTTTCACAATCTGCGGCAAGCGATACTTTTATGACCTAAAAGCAAAAAAATGAGAAATTTCGTATTGCACGATTTTTCTAATTTTTGCTTGTTGGTGATATTTCCCCAAACCCAAAAACAAAGATTTCATCTTTGAGCTACGCCCCTTGCGGTGTTGATAATATAAAAATTGATAATATAGAAATTAACCTTCCGACAAAATGTCGGAAGGTTAAAAATAACATTAACAGAATGCCAAAATTCACTTTCCGCCAATTTGGCGGAAAGTGAAAAATCGCATAAGATAAGGCTTCTGTAACTTCAGACCAACTTGGTCCGAAGTTGTTTTTGTTTTTAAGAAAAGATTATTTCCTCAAAAATTATTTCTTCCGCTTGTGCTTTGCAGGCGTTAGCAAGCCCAACCCATTTTAGCTGATCTTTTTGTTTTAGCTCTTCCGTTACGCCTGCCGATTTCATCAAATCTGGCATCATCGCTTCTATCCTTTCTCTTGCAATTCTGTCAATTTCATTCAGATGAGGGACTAATTCTGCGTGAAGTATAAGTCTGTTCCAAAGTCCCGGTTTGTAGTTTTTCAGATAGTCCTCCCGCATCATTCCATATTTTACGTATGTCTGTTCTGTTTTGGGATAATACAAATTCGGTAAATAATAATTTCCGACTTTTCTGTAAGTTAGTTTTGTCATAATGCTCTCATCCTTTCGTATTTTAATGATTCCATTTTAAATAAAAATTTCAAAATATACAACGATGTCAAATTAAAAAAGCTCCCTAAGGGAGCGTAGGTCGCAGAAACAATTTCTGCGTTTTCAGGGTTTGGGGCGGCAGCCCCAACAAGCAAAACGGTCAATTTCAAAGTAAGATGAAATTGATCGTTTTTCGCAAATGTATATACATTTGCATTGCTTGCTGCAAATTGTCTGAATACATTTTTTAAAATATGGGGTTGCAAAACCCCTGTTTTTTCGCATAAAGTGAAGGAATTATTCTAAAAGTTTTTTGATATACCCCCTCAAAAGCCATTTTCTATTCCATATAGTGAAAGGCACTTTATTGTTAAATAAAAACAAATTGTAAACTTTTTCATAAAACACCCCGTCAAAACGCTTGATTTTTCACATAAGGTGAGAGGCGTTTAAAAACCAAATATTTTTTTTGCAAATGGGTTCCAAAACGCCATTTTCTATTCCATATAGTGAAGGGTAATTTTTGACATCCTTGCAAATATAACTCTTTGTGCTAAATTTAAAGTGAAGTCAAATATTTTTGCGGCTGACCTTGATACATAAATCAAAGGGGGTCAGCAGATATGAATAATAAAAAAGAGATGCGTCAGCCGCAAGAGATAAAAGAGTATGAATTTAACAATCATAAGTTTATTGTTGAATCTGCTTACAATGATAATGGGGTAGAGGACATAGGGAGCATTCTGAGAAGAATGATAGAAAAACAGGTACTTTTTTTAGAGGAGAATGGTTATGAAAAACAAAACAAGAGATAATACGGCTTCACTTTATTTAAGACTCAGCCGTGACGACAATTTAGAGGGTGAAAGTTACAGTATCAGCAACCAAAAGAAGCTTTTAACAAAAGTTGCAAAAGAAAAAGGTTATACAAATCTATTAATTTATATTGATGACGGAATATCGGGCGTTACTATGCAACGCCCCGATTATATCCGTATGATTGAGGATTTTGAAAATAGCAAATCTTCTGCACTTTTCGTAAAAGACCTATCACGAATCGGCAGAAATTATATTGAAGTCGGAAAACTGACAGAGGAATTTCTGCCCGAACACGATATACGGCTTGTTGCTGTTTCGGACGGAATAGACAGTCAGGAGGGCGAAAGTGAATTTGCCCCTATCAAAAATCTATTCAACGAATGGTATGCAAGAGATATATCCAAAAAACGGCGGATAAGCAATAAAATCAAAGGTAATTCCGGTGAGCCTTTGGGATTACCGCCGTATGGGTATATCAAAGATCCCAACGGCAAAGGCTGGATTATTGATGATGAAGCAGCAAATGTCGTACGAAGAATTTTTGATATGACAATCAATGATTATGGTACAGAACAGATTGCGGCAATTTTTCAATCGGAGGGAATTTTAACACCTATAAACTATTGGCTAAGTAAAGGAATAAGGAAACCTAACAGAAAAACAAATCCTAACCCTTGCGGTTGGAATTCATCAACAGTATACAGCATATTAAACACACAGGAGTATTGCGGAGATATAATTAATTTTAAAACTTATTCAAAATCATATAAAAACAAAAAGCGATATGCTAATAATCCCGAAAATATCGTCATTTTCAAAGACGCCAATCCTGCAATAATTGACCGTGTGGTATTTGAAAAGATACAGAGCAAGCGTGGCAAAATGAGAAAAAGAAAAACATCGACAGGTGAAAAGAATATGTTTTCGGGGCTCCTTGTATGCGCCGACTGCGGCAGTAATATGGGGTATCACTTCAATCAAGGCAATCATGACATAACATATTTCAACTGTTCAGGCTATAACAAAGGAAAGCGGAAAATCTGTAATTCCACTCATTACATACGCACAGATTTTTTGGAACAGGTCGTATTGGGCGAAATAAAGCGGCTTACAAAATTTGCTCAAAAGTATGAAAATGAATTTACCAAACATGTAATGGGTGCTACTATGAAAAACCTTGAAGAAGAAATATCTTTAAAAGAAAAAGAACTTTCAAAATTTCAGGCAAGGGGCAAAGAAATTGATGTTCTTTATGAAAAAATTTATGAGGATAATGCTCTCGGCAAAATCAATGATGAACGTTTTGCTAAATTATCATCAAAATACGACGATGAACAAAAAGAAATAAATGACAAAATTAAAGCCTTATCCGCTGAAATATCCGAAAAGAAAAGCAAAACCGTAACATCCGATATGTTTTTAGGGGCAGTTCGTAAATATACAAGGATAAAAAAGCTAACGCCACAGATATTAAATGAGCTGATTGAGAAAATAGAAGTTTACCAATCAGAAAAAATCAACGGAAAGACAGTACAAAAGCTAAAAATCCATTACAACTGTATAGGCACAATGGAGATTCCAAGCCTGAAACAAATTCCCGATAACCAAGTAAAAATCCACACCAGGCAGGGTGTGGATATAGAATATTCAGCATAAAACAAAAATGGTCTTATAGGATTCAGATCCTATAAGACCACTTGTAATGGTGCGGATAACAGGACTTGAACCTGCATGAAATCGCTTTCACATGGACCTGAACCATGCGCGTCTGCCAATTCCGCCATATCCGCATATGTTTTTCTGACTTTATTATTTTACCACAAAACAAAATTGTTGTCAATAAATTTTATATTATTTTTAAAATATTTTTAAGACTTTAAAAATAACTTTTCATAATCCATAAAAATCTACATATTAATAATTCTCAAACCTACAAGGCAAACCGCTACACCAATAACTTTTTTTAATGTTATTGTTTCATGATATAAAAGTGTCCCTATGGCTATAAGCGCAAAAGCAAGCAAAGCGCTTGATACAAGCTGCGCCGTACTGACCTCCCACCCCGCCTTATAAGCATAAATAAAACCGCCTTCAAGTCCTACAATCGCAATACCAAGCGCAACCGAAGTCCAATTGATATGAGAATATTCGGCAATTATGTTGCCGTCTTTATTCGTTACATAATATAGAATTACCGAAAAAACAGCTCCAACAATATATGTAACCGCAAGCGATGCCATTGGATGTATTCCTTTTGGCGTTTCCTTTGCACATATGTGATAAAAAATATTCGATAAAACTATAATTAATATTGGAAAGTACATTTTAAAATCTCCTCTTACAGATGATAAAAATTATATGGAATTGCATCGGTGATTTCATATTGCCCGAAGAAAACGGCAAAAAAGACATACCATAAAAAGCCATTTGCCGCCTGAACACGGTATATGTTCTTCTGTAAGATACGTCTCCTATTCTCTGTATCGTATTAAATTAATTCTATTTTACCACCAAATAACATTTTGTCAAGCCCTGTTTAATCCGCTCTCGGATACATAGGTATTACAAGCGCCGCAATAAGGTACGCAATAAGCCCTGCGCCAAACCAAAGCGAAACAAACACCCATAAAAGCCTGACAATAGTTGAATCTATACCAAAATATTCTGCAATTCCGCCGCACACTCCGGCAATCCTTCTGTCTGTTTCCGACCTATATAATTTTTTCACAAAATCACTTCCTTTTTTTAAAACAATCCGCTGATTTTTCCGTTTTTATCGACATCAATATTTTCGGCGGCAGGCACCTTCGGCAGTCCCGGCATTGTCATAATATCCCCCGTAAGAGCAACAATAAAGCCCGCTCCCGCAGACACCTTTATGTTTCGTACAGTCACCGTAAAATCGCTCGGCGCGCCGAGCTTTGTCTTATCGTCCGAAAAGCTGTACTGCGTTTTAGCCATACAAACGGGTAATTTATCAAACCCAAGCTCCGTAAGCTTCGCGATTTGCTTCTTCGCGCTTGCGGTAAAAAAAGCTCCTTCGCCGCCATAAATATTTTTTACTACTGATTCTATTTTATCCTCAATGCTTCCATCAAGTGAATAACAGAATTTAAAATTATTTTCCGTTTCACAAAGCTTTACAACCTCCTGCGCAAGAGCCTTGCCGCCTTCACCGCCCTTTTCCCAGACTTCGGACAAAACGACATTTACCCCAAGCTCTCTGCATTTTTTTATTATCAAATCAAGCTCCGCCTCAGTATCTGTCGGAAACCTGTTTACAGCAACAACAGCCGGAAGCCCGAAAATATTTTTTATGTTTGAAATATGCCTTAAAAGATTTGGCAAGCCTTTTTCAAGTGCTTTAAGATTTTCGGTTTCAAGCTCTGTTTTCGCTAAACCGCCATGCATTTTAAGCGCTCTTACGGTTGCTACAATTACAACCGCCGAAGGCTCAAGCCCTGAATATCTGCACTTTATATCAATAAACTTTTCAGCCCCAAGGTCAGCCCCGAAACCTGCCTCCGTTACAACATAATCCGCAAGCTTTAACGCCGTTTTGGTAGCAATAACCGAGTTGCAGCCGTGGGCGATATTCGCGAAAGGTCCTCCGTGAATAAGCGCGGGCGTCCCTTCAAGCGTCTGAACAAGATTTGGTGAGAGAGCGTCTTTTAAAAGCGCGGTCATTGCTCCGACTGCCTTTAAATCTCCCGCGGTAACGGGCTTTTCATCATACGTATAGCCTACAATTATCTTTGAAAGTCTGCTCTTTAAATCTTCAATGGAGGAAGCTAAGCAAAAAACCGCCATAATTTCGGAAGCTACCGTTATATCATAACCGTCCTCTCTCGGAACGCCGTTTACTCTGCCTCCGAGACCGTCCGTTACAAAACGAAGCTGTCTGTCGTTCATATCAACGCATCTTCGCCAAACAATCCGTCTTGGGTCAATATTAAGCCTGTTTCCCTGATATATATGATTATCCAGCATTGCCGCAAGAAGATTGTTCGCCGCACCGACAGCGTGAAAATCCCCCGTAAAATGAAGATTTATATCCTCCATAGGAACAACCTGTGCGTAACCGCCGCCCGCAGCTCCGCCCTTCATGCCGAAAACAGGACCGAGCGACGGCTCACGAAGCGCCGCCGCCGCGCTTTTGCCTATTTTACTAAGACCGTCCGCAAGACCGATGCTCGTGGTTGTTTTTCCCTCTCCGGCAGGCGTCGGCGTGATTGCGGTCACCAGAACAAGCTTGCCGTTGGGCTTATTTTCATTGTCACTAAGATATGATAAATTTATTTTTGCCTTATATTTACCGTATTGTTCTATATATTTCCCGTCAATGCCCGCCTTTTCCGCAATAAGTGAAATCGGCTGCATTTCCGCTTCCTGCGCAATTTCTATATCACTCTTTAACGCCACTTTCAAATCTGCTCCTTACTTTGTTTTTGGAATAACGTCGTGGGCGCCGCCCTCAACTATGCTTACCGAAGAAACAAGCGTAATTTTCGCTTTCTCCTGAAGCTCTCTTATAGTAAGCGCACCGCAGTTGCACATTGTCGATTTAACCTTTGCGAGTGTGCGGTTTACATTATCACTGAGCTTGCCCGCATACGGCACATACGAATCCACGCCCTCCTCAAAGGAAAGTTTGGAATCTCCGCCAAGGTCATAACGCTGCCAGTTTCTGGCACGGTTGGAGCCTTCACCCCAATACTCCTTCATAAGTGTTCCGTTTATATTTATTTTATCTGTCGGACTTTCATCGAATCTCGCGAAATAACGCCCGAGCATTAAGAAATCCGCGCCCATAGCAAGCGCAAGAGTTATGTGATGGTCGTGAACAATGCCGCCGTCCGAGCATACGGGAATATAAACGCCGTGTTTTTCGTAATATTCGTCCCTTGCCCTGCAGACATCTATAAGTGCCGTTGCCTGACCTCTGCCTATGCCCTTTGTTTCTCTTGTAATGCATATAGAGCCGCCGCCTATGCCAACTTTTATGAAGTCAGCGCCGCAGTCCGCAAGATAGTTAAAGCCTTCTCTGTCAACGACATTTCCTGCACCTACCTTTACGGTATCTCCGTATTTTTCTCTTATAAAATCAATGGTATTTTTCTGCCACTGTGAAAAACCCTCCGAAGAATCAATGCAAAGCACATCAGCGCCCGCCTCAATCAAAGCAGGAACACGTTCCTCATAATCTCTTGTATTTATACCGGCACCGACAACATATCTTTTCTCACTGTCAAGAAGGTCGTTAGGATTGTTTTTATGTTCATCATAGTCCTTACGGAAAACAAAATAACAAAGCTTTCCGTCACTGCTGACTATCGGGAGCGAATTGAGCTTGTGTTCCCATATAATATCGTTCGCTTCACTCAATGTAACGCCCTCTTTAGCGTAAATAAGCTTGTTAAGCGGAGTCATAAACTGCTCAACCTTTGTTTTTTTATCCATACGGCTCACTCTGTAATCACGGCTTGTAACAATACCGAGGAGTCTGCCGCTCGCGGTACCGTCCTCTGTTATTGAAACGGTAGAGTGTCCTGTTTGTTCTTTAAGCTTTAAAACATCCTCAAGCGTGCTGTCCGGTCTTAAATTACAAAGGCTTTTTACAAATCCCGCCTTATAGCTTTTAACCTTTGCAACCATTGCCGCTTCGCTTTCCACTGACTGTGAGCCGTAAATAAACGAAACGCCGCCTTCTTTCGCAAGAGCAACCGCAAGCTTATCGCCCGATACCGACTGCATTATCGCCGATACCATAGGTATATTCATTTCAATTTTTGGTTTTTCGCCTTTTTTATACTTTACAAGAGGCGTTTTAAGACTTACATTTGCCGGCACACATTCCGAAGAAGAATACCCCGGTACAAGAAGATACTCGTTAAAAGTATGCGAAACCTCGTCATAAAAAAATGCCATATTACTGCTCCTCTCAAATTACTTGTAATATTTTACTGCGGACTCAAAAAGCCCCATATCATAATTTCCTTCAACGTTTTTGTAAAGCCCTTCTTCATATCTTTCGGTATGCCCCATTTTACCGAAAACACGTCCATCGGGCGATATAATACCTTCCACGGCATAATCGGAATTATTGGGGTTAAAATGTATATCGGAAGTCGGTCTGCCTTCAAAATCAACATACTGTGAAAAAATCTGCCCGTTTTCCGCAAGACTTTTAAGCACTTTCTCCGGCGCTATAAACCTGCCCTCTCCGTGAGAAACCGGCACGCTGTAAATATCGCCCGTTTTTACGTTCATAAGCCACGGGGATTTGTCTGACGAAATAACCGTCCTGACAATTCTTGATTGATGACGCCCTATTGTGTTAAACGTCAATGTGGGCGTATTTTCGTCTGTATCGATTATTTCGCCGTTTGAAGCAAGGCCAAGCTTTATAAGCGCCTGAAAACCGTTGCAAATACCTCCCATAAGACCGTCACGATTCTTTAACAGCTCGTTTATCTGCTCTTTTATTTCTCCGTTTCTGAAAAAAGCGGTTATAAATTTACCCGAGCCGTCGGGCTCATCTCCGCCCGAAAAGCCGCCGGGAATAAACACTATCTGCGCCTTTTTTATCCGCTCGGCAAAATATTTTACCGATTCCGCGGTCATACGTGCCGTAAGATTTTTTATTACGACGATTTCAGGCTCACCGCCGGCTTTATAAATTGCTTTTGCCGTATCATATTCACAATTGGTACCCGGAAAAACAGGGATTAAAACTCTCGGTTTTGAAGAAAGTTTTGTATTTGCCGAATATATTTTATTTGCTTTACAGCATATTTCCGGTATTTTTTTGTTCTCCTGCTTTATATTACAGCTATATACAGGCTCAAGCTTATTTTCGTAAATATCAAGAAGCTTTTCTAATTCCAGAGAGCTTTCCTTATACGAAATACTTTTTTGCTTCTTCGTAAATCCAAGCGGTACGCAGTGCATATTTGCCTCGTCACACTCCGCTTTTTCCGAAAGCTCGACAATAAACGAGCCGTAGCTGTAACCGAAAATA
>CACZWD010000023.1:0-14298 GCA_902784805.1 uncultured Ruminococcus sp.
TCAATACCATAAAAATCTAAATTTTCACATCCATTATCACATGTTATTGTCTTGAATGTTTCTCGAAACTTTTTTGCTCCAAGCTTTCGTTCAAGCTTAGCGGAACAGAAAAATATGTTAAGGTGATACCGCATATTGAAAACTACAATCTTTGGGTGGGCGGCGTACAGGTTACAAGCGCCAATGCCGGAAACATTTTAGCCGGTGACGCTGAAAATGACGGCAAGGTAAGCTATGACGCCGACACGAATACCCTTACATTAGACGGTGCGGATATTTCAAACGGTGTGGAAAAAACGCCCTATCGCTCAACTCGTGATTTTGATAATTTCTACACGAACCTTATATATGCTGAAAATTTTGGGGATTTAACGATTGAGGTATTATCCGACAGTACGCTTCACCGCGAACAAACAAATTCGTGGACTTCTCCGCGCGGTATTGTGCTTTATGATGATAACGGCGCAACACTTACTGTTAACCTTCAAAACGGAGCAGCTCTCAATATGCCGATTACAACAACAGCACAGTCAGCGCCCTATGTAACGGCGTTTGCCCTTTCGGGATATGACCTTGCCGTAAAAGGAAACGGCAATCTGAACATAGATCTTTTAGCGGGCGACAGTTCAACATACGCGGCAGGTATTAACATTTTAGACGATGCAGCGCACATATTCAGCATAGAGGACAGCGTAAATGTTGATATTTCTTCTAATCATTCCTATATGCTTAATGCAGTCGGTATTCGGTCAAATGAAAACAAACTTTTCCTTTCGGTAGGGGAAAATGCAAATCTTACTGTGAAATCCTGTACCGGTCTTTCAAATGTTAATGCGTCAGTAAACGGGACTGTGGAAATTTCGCCCGTTAAAAACGGCACGGATTATAACCGTATTCGTGCGCTTTCCGCCTCTTCTGTAACAGTGGGAGAAGGCAAGGCGGTTTATGCAGGTAAAAACGCAGAAAGCGCCGTAAAGCAGACAAGCCCTTGGAGCGGATTTTACGGGGCGACAGAGAGTAACTGCTATGTTTCGGTAAAAGCGCCTGCAACCTACACCGTAAATATTACGCCGGGTGCGAATATGACAAAAACCTCCGGCGAGGAATCACAGACGGTAGAACAGGGAGAAGCAATTACAGATGTTGTTTATACCGCAAATACCGGCTGTTTCCCCGGCACATATTCGACAGAAACGGTCAACGGAATTTCCGTAACAAGAAACAGCGCAACGCAAATTACCGTTTCGGGCACACCGACAGCGGCGGTAAATATTACGCTTACCGCACCGTCGGCACATCAGGCGGACGAACCGGTACCTGAAAATGAAGTGTCTGCAACCTGTATCGAAAAGGGCAGTTATGATAATGTAACATATTGTAAATATTGCGGCAAGGAGCTTTCAAGAGAAACCATATACACTGATCCGCTCAGTCACAATTTTGGTGCGCCCACTTATGAATGGACGGCGGATAACAAGAGTGTTACAGGCAAGCGCATCTGTGCAAGAGACGCATCAAATATTGACACCGAAATTGTAAATACCACGTCGGAAATCACCAGACCGGCAACCGTAACCGAAATGGGCGAACACACCTATATGGCAGCCTTTACCAAAACAGGCTTTACCACACAGACAAAACTGTTGCGGATATTCCCGCACTTGTTCAGTACAGCATTACGGTAAATGGCGGCAAGGCATACAGCGACGAAAATTGCACAAACGAAATCACACAGGCATTGCCGAGCACAACCGTATATTTATATCCAACTCCGACAGAGGGCAAATATGTAACAAACTTCACGTCCGAACAGGCTACATTTGATGAAATCGGCGTATTTACAATGCCCGCCACAAATGTGGTTATCGATCCCATTTATGAGGAACAGGCGCCGAAAGCCTTTGACTTCTCTGCGGGAAGCGCTACAATAGACGCAAACGAATTTTACGTACTTCACTATTTAATATACGGTAATAATAATGAGCTTGTGATATTAAGCGGTAACAGCACGTTTAATCTGGATATTGACAAAGACGGAACGGACGACTTAAAGGCAACCGTAACGGAATTTACACCGCCAAATATCCCGAAGTTAAAAATAGAGGTTCTTGAAACAAACAGTATAACAGCAGGAATATATACATTTGAAGGCTTAAATAATACACCGTATTACCCCGCTTCCATTCGCTTTGTTCCGGTCTTTACGATTACCTTTAACGCAAACGGCGGTACGGTAACGCCTGCAAGTGCGGAAACAGGTGCGGACGGAAAACTTGCAAGTCTGCCTGCCCCGACAAGAAGCGATTACAACTTCAATGGTTGGTCTACGACAGCAAGTGGCGACAAAACGGTTACAACCGATACTGTATTTGATGCCGATACAGAAATTTTTGCACAGTGGACGAAAAAATCTGAAGGCGGCAGCGGAGGCAATTCAAAAAATACAATAACTCCCACAAAGACTGATGGTGGAAATATAACAATAAGCCCCAAAACTGCCGCAGCGGGCAAATCTATTACCGTTACGGTTAATCCCGACAAAGGTTATGAGCTTTCGGAGCTTAATGTAACTGATAAAAACGGCAAAATAATTAAAGTAACCAAAAAAGACGGAAAATACACTTTTACAATGCCTGCCGGCAAGGCAAGCGTAACGCCTGTATTTGTACCTATTTCCGATAATTCTGCCGATAACAACAGCAATGATAATAACAACAACGGTGGAAACGAACCGAATACAGAAAAAGGCTTTAAGGACGTTAAAGAAAACGATTATTTCTTTGCTCCTGTAAATTGGGCAAGCGAAAACGGTGTTACGGATGGCACATCACTCACAACATTCAGTCCGTATGATACCTGCACGAGAGCGCAGCTTGTAACCTTCCTTTGGAGAACAAGCGGCTCACCTGTTCCGACGATATCCAGTCCGTTTACGGATATATCGGAGGATGTCTATTACTATAACGCTGTACTTTGGGCATACGAAAACGGTATAACTGTCGGCACTTCGGAAACTACATTTGGTCCTGACGAAAACATAAGCCGCGCGCAGGCTGTTACTTTCCTTAACAGAATTTCGAGAACGGCAGCAGAAGGAGTAAATCCGTTTGTTGATGTAAATGAGAATGATTATTATTACAATGCTACCGTATGGGCATACGAAAACGGTATAGCAAGCGGAGTAAGTGAAAATGAATTTGCTCCGCTTGATGATTGCCTTCGCGGACAAATCGTTACATTCCTTTACAGATTTTATAAATAATATTATAAAGCAGAGGCTGCGACAAATTTTGTCGCAGCCTCTTAAATATTTTTATAATCATTTCTTTACAAAACGCAAGACATATTGAAAATTAATTAAATACCTATTTTATCTTTCTGAATTTATTCAGATTTATTCTTCTTCCTCGTATTTTGTAACGGCAACCGAAAGCTCCTCAAGCTGCTTCTCATCTACAAAATCGGGCGCTCCGCTCATAAGCTCCGAAGCGTTTTGTACCTTCGGAAAGGCAATAACGTCACGAATTGACTCACTTCCCGTAAGCAGCATAATCATTCTGTCAAGCCCGTATGCCATACCACCGTGAGGCGGCGCGCCATACTTAAACGCGTCAATAAGAAAACCAAATCTGCTATATGCCTGCTCCTGAGTAAACCCAAGAACCTCAAACATCTTTGCCTGCATATCGGGATTAAAAATCCTTATACTGCCGCCGCCAAGCTCAACGCCGTTAAGGACAATATCGTAAGCTTTCGCGCGCACTCTGCCGGGGTCTGTGTCAACAAACTCCCAGTCCTCGTCCATAGGCGCCGTAAACGGATGGTGCATAGCCATATATCTGCCCTCTTCTTCGCTGTATTCAAGGAGCGGAAATTCCGTAACCCAAAGAAGGTTAAATTTATTTTTATCGGCAAGGTCAAAACGCCTTGCAAGCTCCAGACGAAGCGCTCCGAGCGCGTCATATACAACCTTGTTTTTATCGGAAATAATAAATATAGTGTCGCCCTTTTCGCCGTTCATCGCGGAAATTATACCGTTAAGCTCGTCCTCCGTCAAGAATTTCGCAATAGGAGATTTGATTCCATCATCATTAATTGAAATCCACGCAAGACCTTTCGCGCGATAGGTTTTTACAAACTCGCCGAGAGCGTCAATGGTTTTTCTTGAAAGCTGCGCCGCAAGACCTTTTGCGTTTATTGCTCTTACGCTTCCGCCTGATGCCGCAACATCTGAAAATACTTTGAAGCCGCAGCTTTTTATAATGTCGGAAATATCCTTAAGCTCAAGTCCGAATCTCGTATCGGGCTTGTCACTTCCGAATCTGTCCATAGCTTCTTTATAGGTAAGCCTCGGAAGCGGAGTTTCAATATCAATGCCTTTTATTTCTTTAAAAACTTTCTTCAAAAAGCCTTCGTTCACAGTCATAACATCATTTTCATGCACAAACGACATTTCAAGGTCAATCTGAGTAAATTCGGGCTGACGGTCGGCACGCAGGTCCTCGTCACGGAAGCATTTTGCTATCTGAAAATATCTGTCAAAACCCGACAGCATAAGAAGCTGCTTATACATCTGCGGCGATTGCGGAAGTGCGTAAAACTTGCCCGGATGCACACGGCTCGGAACAAGATAATCTCTTGCTCCTTCGGGCGTGCTTTTTATAAGCACAGGAGTTTCTATCTCTATAAAACCGTTATCGCTGTAATAATTTCTCGCAAGATTCGCTACCTTATGACGTAAAATTAAATTCGCCTGCATTTCGGGACGGCGTAAATCAAGATATCTGTACTGAAGGCGGTTTTCTTCCTTTGCGTTATCCTGCATCGGAAGCGGCTCACTCTTGCTTAAAATACGAAGCTCACTAAGCTCAACCTCAACCTGTCCCGTCGGTATTCCGGGGTTTACGTTGCTTCTCTGTCTGATTTTTCCCGTTGCGGCAATTACATATTCAAGATGCACCGTCTGCGCTTTTTTAAGAAGCTCCGGATTATCCTGCGTAACAACAAGCTGCATTATACCCGAACGGTCACGCAAATCAATGAAAACAAGCTGACCTATATCTCTCACTTTGCCTGCCCAGCCCATTAACGTTACTGTCTGCCCTATATTGTTTTCGTTAAACTCGGTACAAAGACCGCTTCTTGTCATCCCCTCAATGTTTTCCATATGTATAAACCATACCTTTCTGTATTACTTTTTCAGCTTATTTATTATCTCATCAAAGGAAAGCTCCTCGCTCTCCCCCGTTTCCATATTTTTAAGGCTTGCTTTACCCTGCGTTATTTCATCATCACCTATAACAATGCTGAATTTTGCTCCTATCTTGTTTGCGTATTTCATTTGAGCTTTAAGGCTTCTTGCCATATGGTCACGTTCCGCGCCGATACCGCTGTCACGAAGCTCTTTTACATAACCGCTGACAAAACGTGACGCGTTTTCGCCAAGCGAGGCTACAAAAATATCAGGCACGGAAACTGCGCCCATAAATACGCCTTCCGCTTCCATACACATAATAAGCCTTTCAAGCCCCATCGCGAAGCCTATACCCGGCACAGGGTTTCCGCCAAGCTCCTCAGTAAGCCCGTCATATCTGCCTCCGCCGCAAACCGTGCTTTGAGCGCCAAGACTGTCGGAGGTTATTTCAAATACGGTTTTTGTGTAATAATCAAGCCCTCTTACAATTGATTTATTAATTACATAACCTATTTTTAAAATTTCAAGCTCTTTTTTAAGCGCTTCAAAATGCTCCCGACATTCTTCACAGATATTGTCAATAAGCATCGGAGCGTCTTTCCCGATATTTTTACATATATCCGATTTGCAGTCGAGAATACGCAGCGGATTTTTCTCAAAACGTGTTTTGCAGGTGTCGCAAAGCTCCTCATAATGCGGTCTTAAATACTCGCGCAGCTTATCGTTATATGCCTTTCTGCATTTAGGACAGCCTATACTGTTAATGTTAAGCACGAGATTTTTAAGCCCAAGCTCATTTAAAAGCGACATTGCCATTGAAATTATCTCGGCATCGAGTGACGGCGCTTCCGCTCCGAATACTTCAACGCCAAACTGTCTGAACTCACGATATCTGCCCGCCTGAGGTTTTTCGTTACGGTAACAGGTTATAAGGTAATAAAGCTTTTTGGGAAGCGCGTCCGAAAACATACCGTGCTCAAGGAAGCTTCTTACAACGCCTGCCGTACCCTCCGGACGAAGCGTAAGACTCCTGCCGCCTTTATCAAGGAAGGTGTACATTTCCTTCTGTACAACGTCTGTGGTATCGCCCACGCCGCGCGCGAAAAGCTCCGTATATTCAATGGCAGGAATGCGGATTTCGCCGTATCTGTACCTCTCGGCTGTATTTTTTATTTTATCTTCAATATATTGCCATTTGTAGGCTTCCTCCGGCAATATATCATGCGTGCCTTTAAGGGCAGTTATCATTTTCATTTTTTCATTCCGCCTTACTTTACAAATTCGCTGTTCACATAATCTATAATTTCATCAATTTTCTTTTCCGCAAGCTCTATTGTTTTTTCCTTTGTTCCGATATAAAATTTGATTTTCGGCTCCGTTCCCGAAGGTCTTGCCGCTATCCACGCGCCGCCCTCAAGCTCAAAAAGAAGCACATCGGAAACAGGCAGGGTTAAGGGCGTTTTCGCACCTGTTAAAAAATCGGTCCTTTCGCGCCTTAAGTAATCGCCGAGAGCCTCAACTTTAAGCCCCGCTATCTCTTTCGGCGGATTTTTCCTTATATTTGCCGTAATACTTTTTATTTTTTCGGCACCCTCAATACCCTTAAATGTAAGCGCGAGCGTTCTTTCTCTGTATGTTCCGTATTTGTCGTAAAGGTCAAGAAGCGCGTCATAAAGGTTTTTGCCGAGAGTTTTATAATATGCCGCCATTTCCGTTATAAGCATAGCGCCTTCAACGCCGTCCTTATCTCTTGCGTGCATACCCGAAAGATACCCGTAGCTTTCCTCAAAGCCTAAAAGATAGGTATATTCGCCGCTTTCTTCATAGCTGTTCATCTTTTCACCTATAAATTTAAAGCCCGTCAGCACATTTTCAACCGCAACGCCGAAATCCTTGCAGATTGCGTCCGCCATATATGAAGTAACAATAGTTTTTACCACAATTCCGTCAGATGGAAGCGTCCCGTTTACCTTGCGGCACGAAAGTATATAATATGTTAAAAGCGCGCCGACCATATTGCCCGTAAGGGTTACAAACTCGCCTTCTTTGTTTTTTACCGCAACACCAACACGGTCACAGTCCGGGTCTGTTCCGAGAACAAAATCGGCGTTTTCTTTTTTCGCGAGCTCTATGCCGAGAGTAAGCGCTTCTTTATTTTCGGGGTTTGGTGAAACAACCGTCGGGAAATCGCCGTCGGGCTGAACCTGACTTTCAACCAAAATCAGATTTTTTACGCCGATGCTTTCAAGCACCATTCTGACAGGCACATTACCCGAACCGTGAAGCGGTGTATATACAACTTTAAAATTACCCGCTTTTTCAAAAATGCCGGGATTGATTTGCTGCTTTTTAACGTTTTCTATAAACTCTTTATCAAATTCCGCGCCGAATTTTACAATAACACCGCTATTTTCAAGCTCCGTAAAATCCGCAGTTTTCACGTCTTCAAAAATATCCGTCTTATTTATAAAATCAAGCACAATTCCCGCGCTTTCGGGCGGAAGCTGTCCTCCGTCCTCACCATATACCTTATAGCCGTTATACTCCTTCGGATTATGGCTTGCCGTTATCATAACGCCGGCGGCAGTACCAAAATGCCTTACGGCAAAGGAAAGCTCCGGCACAGGACGAAGGCTGTCGGAAAGATATACCTTTATGCCGTTTGCGCCGAGAACGCTTGCCGTTTCGCGCGCGAAAAGCGCCGAGCAATGCCTTGAATCGTAGGATATTGCAACGCCTTTTTTCATATAGGCTTCACCTTTTGATTTTATAAAATTCGCAAGCCCTTGCGTCGCGTGCCTTACCGTATATATATTCATTCTGTTTGTTCCCGCTCCGAGAATACCGCGCAGCCCTCCCGTTCCAAATTCAAGACTGCGGTAAAAGCTGTCCTCAAGCTCGGAATCAGACATATTATTTATCATATTTTTGGTTTCCGTATCAACCTTGTCGCTCAAAAGCCATTTTTCTTTTTGCTCCTTAAAACTCATAAATGTTTCCCCTTTCAATAATCCATATTTTGTATTTTTCTTATTCTTTCCTCAATAGGAGGATGTGTTGAAAACAAATTTCCCAAGCTTTTTGTCGGAAAATTAATATACATACATTTAAGCTGTTCGCCGCCGAGAGAATCAACTTCTTCTCTTGAATACGAATCAATGCCGCCGATTTTCGCAAGAGCGCTCGCAAGCCCCGAACCTCCGCCGTTAAGCTTAACGGAATAAGCGTCCGCCGCGTATTCTCTTGTTCTTGAAATAGCAAGCTGAATAAGGCTTGCCACAATCCTCGCAATCGGTTGAAGAATAATCGCGAAAATCGCGATTATCGCAAGGATTCCGGAACCTCCTTCACGGCGTGAATCTCTCCTGCCGCCGCCCCAGAACGCCATTCTGGCAAGCACGGACGAAAGCATAATTATAATACTCACAAGTGATACGGTGAGCTGTGAAAGCATAATATCTCTGTGGACAATATGTGAAATTTCATGCCCTATAACGCCCGACATTTCTCTTTCGTCAAGCATATTGAGCAGCCCCTGCGTAACGCAGATAAAAGCGTTTTTCTCGCTTGTTCCCGACGCGAAAGCGTTTGGCACGTTTGAGGGCGTAATGTAAAGGTCCGGCACTCTTTTCATACCGGCGCTTTCGGCAAGATTTTCAGTCATTCTTTTAAGCCTTGCCTGACGCTCGTCCGCAGTGTTGACAGGCGTACCCTTTGTCATGGCAAGAATGGACATTTTTGCCGTTATAAGCTGAAAAGGAATTACGAGAACCGCTATGCCTATACCAATCATTTTTCCGTAGCTTTCGTTCCCCGCCATATATCCTATCGCGGAGGCTATAAAATAGCACATTATCATCATTATCAGCACAAGAAGCGCCGATTTTATCTTATTTTTTGTAACCTCCGCCGTTGAAACATACTTTTCGTTCATAAAAATCTCCCTTTTTATTTTTACTTATTAAAAATAAACCTTTACATATTATACCATTTTACGGCGCAAAAATCAAGACATCAGAAGCATTTTTTACTGCGCGTTTTTTTACAGCTTTCAATATTGCCGCACCGGTAACATAATTCATTTTCACATCCGGCGTTTTCAAAGAATTTTTTAAGATTACCCATTGTTGTTTCGGCTATGTTTGAAAGAGCCTCTTTTGTGAGAAACGCCTGATGTGACGTTACTATTACATTCGGCATCGAAATAAGCCTCGCAAGCACATCGTCATCAAGTATATGCCCCGAATAATCCTCAAAAAATATATCCGCTTCTTCTTCATAGACATCAAGGCAGGCGGCTCCTATTTTTCGTGACTTTATTCCTTCAAGCAGTGCTTCGGCGTCAATAAGCGCTCCCCTTGAAGTATTGATAATAATAACGCCTTTTTTTAAAAGCCCGACAGTATCTTTATCCAGCATATGGACGGTTTCTTTGGTAAGCGGACAATGAAACGATATTATATCGCTCTCCTTAAAAAGCTCATTTAAAGAAACATAATTTATGCCCTCGGCAGGAAACTTGTCATAGGCAATAACCTTCATTCCGAAGCCTTTACATATATTTATAAAAACCTTGCCGATTTTGCCTGTTCCGACAACACCCACCGTTTTGCCGTGAAGGTCAAAGCCCGTAAGACCGTTTAAGCTGAAATTAAACTCCCTCGTTCTGTTGTACGCCTTATGCACGCGCCTTACGGATGTCAGCAGCATTGCCGCGGCGTGCTCCGCAACGGCATACGGCGAATACGCGGGAACGTGAAAAATATGAATTTTTTTATAAGCGTATTTTATATCAACATTATTATACCCCGCGCACCTGAGCGCGACAGCTTTTACGCCGAGAGCGCAAAGCCTGTCAATTATAGCCGCGTTTACCGTATCGTTTACAAAAACAATAGCGGCGTCACAGCCTGCCGCAAGCTCCGCCGTATCCTCCGTAAGCTTGGTTTCAAAAAATTTTATTTTTATTTTATCATCAATATATTTTTCAAACGCTTCAATATCATAAGGTTTTGAGTCAAAAAACGCTATTTTCATAAGAGCTTTTTCCTTTCCTTCAAAAATTCGTCAATGATTTCGGCGGCGTCCTCCACAAACCTCGCGCACGGCCTCAATTTATAATATTCCGCCGTTCTCGCGTCGGGCTTCGGGTCGGTATTTGTTTCAATATTTTTTAAAAGCTCACGGCATATTATTGTCCCGTCATTTTTTTCTTTAAATTTTTCGGCAAGCGCCTGAATACGCTCATAATGCTTTTTCTTTTCTTCCGGATTGTCAGGCTCGTCATATCCGTCAATAAGCCCGGCAACCATAAACATCCCGCTTACGGCTCCGCATACCTCACGCATTTTACCCATTCCCGCGCCAAACGAAGAGGATAATTTAAGCGCCGTTTCTCTGTCCATTCCCGTTTCTTCGCAAAAAGCGGCAAAAACCGACTGCGCGCAGTTGTAGCCTTCCAAAAACAACTCTTTGGCTTTTTCTTTATGATTCATAATAGCTTTAATCTCCTGTTTCTCTAATATTTATCAAATTTATAAAATTATTCACCGATTCTTTTGTCGGAAACCCTTCTGCCGCAGCATTCGCGCTCCCGCAGGCAACCGCCCATTTAAGCGCCTCGGCAGCGTTACCGCTTTTATCAAAGCCGTATATAAAGCCCGCAACTGCGCAATCACCCGAACCAACGGTATAAACGGGCTTTAATTCCGGCGCTTCGGCACGGTAAACCTTACCGTTTTCCGCAACAAGAAAAGCTCCGTCTTTTCCCATTGAAACAAGCACATTATCGGCGCCTGCTTTTTTAAGCTCTTTCGCTAAATCATAAAGCCGGTTTTGCGTACAATCTTTTTCGCCGAAAAGCTCCTCAAGCTCCTCCATGTTCGGTTTTATTAAAAACGGTTTTAGCTTAAGCGTGTTTAAAAGCTGTTCTCCCGTTGTGTCAACAATAATTCTTACACCGCTTAATTTTTTCCCTGTTTCCGCGTAAATATTATTTCTTGCGCCTTTATGCGGATTTCCCGCCATAACAAGAGTATCGCCCGGTTTTATTTTTTCAAGCTTCTCAAACAACTTTCCGAGCTCATCGGCCGATATTTCCGGTCCGGAAGCGTTTATTTCGGTATCGCCTTCATCATTTATTTTAACATTTATTCTTGAATTTCCCTTAATCCCGACAAAATCAGCCTCAACACCGTCAGCTTTTAACAGCCTTAATATTTCATTTCCGGAAAAACCGCCGGCAAAACCCATTGATACCGTTTCGGCGCCAAGCAAGGAAAGCATTCTGGAAACATTTATGCCTTTTCCGCCGGCACGGAAGCTTTCGCCCGCGCTTCTGTTTACCCCGCGCAGACGCAGATTTTCTGTTTGCAGTCTGTAATCAAGTGAAGGATTAAGCGTTAATGTATATATCATATCAATCACATCATAAAAACAATATTTTACAATTATATATTATATCTCAACCGCGCAAAAATGTCAACAAAAAGTATAAAACAAAAATACGATGTCAATAATAAAAACAAAAAAAGAGAAGGGTGGTTTTTTAATATGTTGCGGCTTGAAAAAATAAGCAGCGGATACAGGATGAAAAGTTATATAAATAATGTAAATCTCAGGCTTGAAAACGGCGAGAGCCTTACTGTTCTCGGAGGCAGCGGCTGCGGAAAATCCACACTTTTAAAAACCGCGGCGGGACTTCTTTATCCCATTTGCGGCAGTGTTTTTATTGACGAGGCCCCGATTACCGAATTTTCAAGAAAAGAACTTTTCGGAAAAATCGCCTATGTTCCGCAGGTGCACGCGGCGTCGCTTGTTCCCGTGCGCGACTTTCTGATATACAGCCGGATTCCTTATGTGAATTTCGGAAAGCCCATTTCGGAAGCGGATATGGCAATTGTCGAGGAAACCGCGCAGCTTCTTAATCTGAAACCCATTTTTGCCGTGCCGCTTATGAATCTTACCGAATACCAGAAACGGCTTGTATATATAGCTTCCGCTATGGTGCAGGGCAGCGATATAATACTTCTTGATGAGCCTGCTTCCTTTTTAAACGGCGAAGAAAAATATAAAATAATGAGTGTAATTCTTATGCTTAAATCTCTCGGAAAAACCGTTATGACCGCCTGGCGCGACCTTGACAGCGTTTCAAAATTCAGTGACAGAGTGGTTATTCTTGACAAAGGGAAAATAATTTCAGACAGTCCGTCCGTTCATATGCCCTCATATTCGTTTTCAAACGCTCCCGTGAGCAATACAGTCCTAATGTAAATCTCCATTTCATAAACCGCAACGTGTAAAATTATATATTAAAAACATTGACATTACAATACAAAAATGCTATAATTAATAACATACTATAACATTTAAGGAAGTGGAACGATGAAAAACAGTAAGTTAATATCTTTGCTTTTGGCATTGATACTTGTGGCATCTCTTACTATATCCGTTCTTGCGGACGGTGTGGAAAATGGAAACGCAACACTTACAAGAGGTACATTTGTCACGGAGCTTTTTAAATTAAGAGGTGCGGCAGACACAGAGAAGCATCAGAAAGGTTTTGACGATGTTCCCGAGGACGGTGAGCTGGCGCAGGCTGTACGCTGGGCAGTTGACACAAATGTAGCAAACGGCTATGGCAACGGGAAATTCGGCCCTAACGATCCCGTTACCCGTGAGCAGATGGCAACTATGTTTTACAGATATGCTCAAAATCTTGGCAAAGGCTTTACGGGTGCGTGGATGTTCAATTTGGATTATCCCGACGCCGCCGAAATTTCCGATTACGCAAACGAAGCTATGCACTGGGTTGTAATGAATCGCATTATATTCGGCACGGAAAAGGGTTTAGAGCCGAAAGCTTTTTCAACCAATTCGCAGCTTTCCCTTGTTTTGGAACGCTGGCAAAATTCTCTTGATGCAAATGAAACATCGGATATGCAATACCTCGTTCTTGTAAACAAACTCAACGCCCTTCCCGATGACTGGGAATCCAAGCTTGATACGGTAACCACCGTAAACTCTCTTGGTGATACAGTTGAAGTTGAGCGTGAGGCTTATAATGCTTATCTTGCGCTTAAAGAGGACCTTGCCGAAAACGATAGCATATATTTAGAGCTTGATTCCGCGCGACGAAGTATTGCGGAACAGCAGGAAATTATGAATAGCTTCACAGAAAAATACGGTGCGGATTATGCGGCAAAGACGGTTGCGACACCCGGATATTCGGAACATCATACAGGCCTTGCTCTTGATCTATATTTCCGTCTGGACGGTAAAGATATATATTATAATGAAGATATGATTAAGTATCCCGAAATCTGGGAGAAGGTTCATGCAAAGCTTGCAAATTATGGCTTTATTCTGCGTTACCCGGAAGGCAAGGAGCATATAACCGGTTACGGCTACGAGCCTTGGCATATTCGCTATGTAGGCAATGCGTACATTGCGAAAGAGATTATGTCACAGCCCGGTCTCACTCTTGAGGTTTGGCTTGAGGCGGTTAACGACCCCGAATTGACTATTGACTACGGAAAATCCGAAATATATACAAATGAAGAGCTTAATGAAGCTATGGTACAGATAAAGTGTAAATTTGCGTCCTTTGAGGGCTGCGAGTTACATGGGCTGCGCTATGCCGGAGACGAGTCGTGCAGTGAGGAAAACATAAAGTGGCTGAACAGTCTTGACGAGGGCAAGAATTATATTCAGGTTGTTGAATTTTTGAGTGATTTCCACACTTCGGCCGATGTTAAAGGTGCTTGGGAGTTCGATAAAGAATATAAAGATTACCAGTGGTGGCTTGCCCGTACCAAAGATGGTGGCTGGCAGCTGTTAAGCTGGGGGTATTGATTACCTAACTTTTTTGAAAAAAGTTTTCTAAAAACAAAGACCTTATTCGCTGAGGTCTTTGTTTGTTTTTTGGTGAAAATTTATAATCCCTATTATCGTATAATATAATAAAATTTTTATAAATATTTTATAAAAACTATTGTAATTATAAAAAAAATATGTTATAATTTTATCTGTGATTTTTCATACAAATGAAAAATTGATTGGCAGAATGATAGTAATACTATTATTCTGACCGGAAAGGGGGAATA
>CACZWD010000023.1:14303-50137 GCA_902784805.1 uncultured Ruminococcus sp.
AACAAAAAAATTTTTAAAAATTTGTGCGCTTTCTCTTGCTTTGTCTGTTTTTATGAGCTTGGTGACAATTGCCTCAGACACAAAAGAATTCGCAGATGTAGAAAATGGAGACTATTTTTATTTTGCTGTACAGTGGGGTGTAGGAGCCGGTATTACCTATGGTGTAGATGAAGAACATTTTGCTCCTGAAAAAAATGTTACCCGCGCGCAGGTAGTTACTTTCTTATGGCGTATGGCAGGACAGCCTATTCCAACTGTTACGAAAACATTTATTGATGTTGATGCGGGCAGCTGGTATGAAACCGCTGTACAGTGGGCTGTAGAAAATGAAATTACAGAAGGTACAGGCGACGGTATGTTTAGCCCCGAATTAGTCTGTGACCGAGCTATGTGCATAACTCTGCTTTACCGAATGATGGGTTCTCCTATGGACGGAATAGATCTTACTGCTCCTGTAGAATTCAGTGAGGATATGACGATGGAAGATCTTGGAGTTTATTTGATTAGAGAAATCGTTAAAGAGATGCGCAGCAATGAAATATTTATGGATGTTCCCGAAGGCTCTTATTATGAGGTTCCTGTAATTTGGGGATGTTTAAACGGAATTATTAACGATGACAACACCGGCATATTGGAAAACGGTATAATGTTCAGAGCTACCGACCCATGCGTTCGTAAAGAAATGATTTCTTTCCTTTATCAGACGAAGCTTATGCAGGACGCCGCAAACGCGCCGGAAACCTATGAATTAGGACCTGTTACTATTCCGTTCCCGCAGGAATATTCGGAGCTTTTATACCGCAATATATACGGAATAATTGAAGGTGAAGATGTAGATGAAGAAGTTATACTTGTTATACAAGAACGCGCGTCAAAAGAAGCTGCGGAGGCTATGGGCGAAGAGGACGATGATGGCGTAGGAGAGCTGTTCAGAATTGTCCGTGTAAGTGAAAACAGGCTTCATGAAATGCTTTGCGGCGATATGTCGGGAGAAAAAGTATTCGCGAAAGATTCAACCGGAAAATACTATGTAATTTGCTATCCCACAGATGTTCGTTATATTCGTGAAACAAATGAGAAGATGAATGAGGATATTGAACAGTGGACGAAGCTGAATAATTGGGCAAGAGGCGATTTGCCTGATGACATAATCGCATGCAGCAGTGACCTTTCGGCAGTTACGTTCACAAACACTATGCTTGATATGTATCTTGCGCGTATTGCATATGCGAAAGACGTTAAATACACAATAAGCACTACGGAATACGGTCCGCTTGAACCGGGGAAATTTGACGGAACAAAATATGCGGAGTATCTGCTTGGCGGGAACTTTGTCACGTCAGATGAAAAAGAAGCTCCTGACGGAGAGTATGTTGTTTTAAACTTCCCTGATGAAGGGGTGCGATATGATTTCTTTACGGCAGACGAAAACCTTGTCCGTGAAATAAGAGGTGATTATACGACATTTTACAGGCGCGATTTGCCGGGTAGCGTTACAAATACCGAAGCTATGCTGGGTTGGTACTATTCTATAGCGGAGCAGACAGGTAAAAAAGAGGATTATAAAGAGCTTGACCCATTTATCGGTGAATGGCATGAGGAAATTGCGGGACGCGGAACGATGACGATTACAAAAAGTGTCGGTCTAGCGAAAGTGGATATAGAAGCAAGATGGCCCGGCAGCGCCTTTGAGGTAAGCACCTGGAGCATTACGGCTAACCTTACAGAGGATGGCAAACTTGTTTATGATAACGGCAAGCATACAGTCACGGAATATGACGAAGACGGCAATGATAAAGTGATTTCAGAGACTACAAACGAAAGCGGTATTATTTCATTAAATAGAGACGGCAAGCTTGTTTGGAATTATCAAGACGGAGAGCAGAGCGAGGAAAGCGTGTTTGTCCGTAACAATTAAAGACAGTAATAAAAAATGCTTTAATACAGGAAATCCTGTATTAAAGCATTTTTTTATACTCTTTTTTTAAAAGCAAATATTCTTTTACCGTATCGGTTTCCGCGCCTGCGTTGATAGCCTGAACTGCGGATTTTTCTATAAGTTTTAACCTGTAAGCAAGATAGTCCTTGTAAAGAGGGTGTTTTTTTAACTGAGGTGAAAAATAACCCATATCGTTGAAGGGCGCTGCTTTCCCCGGTTCCGCGCAGATAATTATGTACATTTTGTTGCGCTCCGGAACAATATTCTCGGAAACAATTTTAAAACCGCATTTTGACAGGGCGCGGCGAACAAAATAAGCGTCGGTCATAGGCTGAATTATAAGCTTTTTGAGTCCTTTCGGAATATATTTTTTAAGAAGATGCGAAATAAGCTCGCCGCCCATACCCGCAATAACGGCACAATCGGCTTCATAATCAGAAACGGCATGGAGTCCGTCGGCTTTGCGAAGTAATACATAATCGGTAAGGCCATAATATTTTAAATTTTCCGCTGCTTTTTCAAGCGGACCGTCCGCAATATCGGAAGCAATCGCATTTTCTATAGTGCCGTTTTTTATTAAATATATCGGCAGCCTTGCGTGGTCTGTGCCGATATCTGCCAAGCGGCAATCACGGGGTACAAACGAGGCCGCCGACTTAAGTCGTGGGGATAAAGGAGTGTTTTTGTTCATAAAAGGTCTCCTTTATAAATTATAGGTAATCTTTAAGCTTTTTACTTCTTGAAGGGTGTCGAAGCTTACGAAGCGCTTTGGCTTCAATTTGCCTTATTCTTTCTCTTGTAACGTCAAATTCCTGTCCGACTTCTTCAAGTGTTCTTGCGCGACCGTCCTCAAGCCCGAAACGTAGTTTTAAAACACGTGCTTCGCGCGGAAGCAGCGTATCTATAACATCATTAAGCTGGTCACGAAGTAACATATATGAAGCGGCTTCGGCGGGAGCGGGAGCTTCTTCGTCGGGAATAAAATCTTCAAGATGACTTTCGTCCTCTCCGCCAATCGGTGTTTCAAGAGATACGGGTTCCTGCGCGATTTTCATAATTTCGCGCACTTTATCTTGCGGCATATTAAGTTCTTTTGCAAGCTCCTCAGTTGTCGGCTCTCTGCCGAGGTCCTGAAGCATACGCCTTGATTCACGAATAAGCCTGTTTATGGTTTCCGCCATATGAACGGGCAAACGGATTATTCGTGATTTATCCGAAATAGCCCTTGTTATTGCCTGTTTTATCCACCAGGTAGCGTAAGTGGAAAACTTGTAACCCTTTGATGGGTCAAATTTTTCTACAGCTTTTATAAGACCGAGATTGCCCTCCTGAATAAGGTCAAGAAACGGCATACCTCTGCCCACATATTTTTTCGCTATGCTTACAACAAGCCTTAAATTTGCTTCCGTAAGTCTTTTTCTTGCCGTTGCATCACCGTCTGTAATACGCTGCGCAAGCTCGTTTTCCTCGTTGTTTGAAAGAAGTGGTACTTTTCCGATTTCTTTAAGATACATTTTTACGGGGTCGTCAATCACAATACCGTCAAAATTGAGGTCAATTTTTTCTTCGCCCTTTGATTGAATTTCGCTCATTTCTTTTTCAAAATCCGCAACGACCTCGATGCCCATATTTTTAATAGTATCATAAATTACTTCCATTTGTTCGGCATCGATTTCATAATCCCCTAAGGCGTCCTGTATATCTTTATAGCTCAAAATGCCATTTTTTTCGCCAAGTTCAATCAAATCCGCAACAAGCTGCTGCTTACTCTCGTTATCAAATTCCATATTATTCTTTCCTTTCCGTGTTACGGCTGAATGTTATGTCAAATAAAATCTTTAAAAGTTATATGTTTGCGTGCGCACCTTGCGCGTACTTTTCTGAGCGCTTTAGCTTCAATTTGTCTTATTCTTTCTCTTGTGACGTCAAATTCAAGCCCGACCTCTTCAAGAGTATAGGCTTTGCCGTCCTCAAGCCCAAAACGCATTTTTAAAACCTTTGCCTCACGAGGCGAAAGCGTATCAAGAATATCCTGTATCTGTTCGGTTAAAAGCACCTGAGTTGCGGCTTCGTCGGGCGACTTTGCAGTATCATCTGCAACAAATTCAAGCAAGCTGTTATCTTCATCGTCACCTATATGAAGGTCAAGCGATATAGGTTCGAGAGCAATGCGCCTTATGCTGCGAAGCCGTTCCTCCGACATTTTCATTTCTTTAGCAAGTTCTTCTGTTGTCGGTTCTCTGCCAAGCTCCTGTAGCATACGTCTTGATTCGCGTATAAGCTTGTTTACGGTTTCTGCCATATGCACGGGAAGTCTTATGGTTCTTGATTGGTCGGAAAGAGCTCTTGTTATGGACTGACGTATCCACCATGTGGCGTAGGTGGAAAACTTAAAACCTTTGTTTTTATCAAACCGTTCAACAGCTTTAATAAGTCCGAGGTTTCCCTCTTGAATAAGGTCAAGTATAGGCATACCTCTTGAAGAATATCTTTTCGCGACGCTTACAACAAGCCTTAAGTTTGCCTCAATAAGTCTGTTTTTCGCATTATTGTCACCGCTTGACGCTTTTGTCGAAAGAATAGCTTCTTCCTCCGCCGAAATAAGCGGAATACTGCCTATTTCATGAAGGTACATGCGTATCGGGTCGGTAGCCTCAATTTCTTTTATATCTTTTTCATCGGCATGCTCCGAACTCGTAGCCATATCATCACGAATTTCTATGTGATAATGCTCAAGCGCTTCATAAAAATCGTCAATAACTTCAGGCGCAGCATCTTCACCCTCAAGCTTGTCCTGAAAATCATCAAAAGTAACAAAACCTTTTTTTTCGCCAAGCTCAATGAGTTCCGATATAAGCTTGTCTTTTCTTTCTTTATCAAGAGCCATAAATAACCCTCCTCCGGACAGTCCGGTTTCTATTTTTTCAGATTTTTTATCATTTCGGCCAGCTTTGCCGGATTACCTTCACCCGCAGCGGCGTTAATCAGCTGTTTTTGCTTTTCGGTTTTTAATCTATCGATTATCTGCTCGGCGGCTTTAAGAGGATTTTCAACATCCTGCTGCGATGTTAAAGCGGCGCAAAGCTTTTTTGCCGTTTCATCTTCGGTTTTTGATATTATAACAGAAAAATCAGGCGGCTTGTTTTGAGCGGAGTATGAATAAATATCGTTTGCAACGGCTTGAAGCGGGGAGCCGTCAAACAAGCTTTCGTCCGTTTCTTTTCTGACATACCGCCATACGGTTATATCCCCGCACATAAGGGAAAGAAGCACCGCCTGTGCCCGAAAAACTGATTCGTCCTGTTTTTCCTCCGCGGTTTTATATGTAGAATATGTCCGTTTCGGAGCCGCATTATTTGATTTATAACTTATACGGTTTACCTCGGTTTTTATTGCCTCCTCCGAGATGCCTGTTTCCGCTGACGTTTCCGCAATGTATGCCTCACGTTCTATTTCGTTTCCGACTTCGGAAAAAACACCTGCCGCTTTTGTTACAAACTCTATTTTCTGCTCGGTGTTTTCTATATCGTATTCTTGCTTTAAACGGTCTATTTTATACAAAATATGATTTTTTGCGCCTTCGATAAGCTTTTTAAATTTTGCCGCGCCTTTAAGACGCAAATACTCGTCGGCGTCTTTCGTGTCCGGTATGACAAGAACCTTGAGTTTAAGGTCTGTCGCGGAAAGAACCGAAAGCGCGCGCATAACGGCGGCTTGTCCCGCGTTATCGCTGTCATAGCATATAATAAGCTCTTTTGTATATCTTGAAACAATCTTTGCGTGTTCGGGCGTAAACGCTGTGCCAAGCCCCGCGACAGCATTTGTGAAACCATATTTATGGAGTGATATAACGTCCATATAGCCTTCAACAAGAATAAGCCTTTCGGAGCAGTTTTTCTTCGCGAAATTAAGCCCGTAAAGCGTTTTGCTTTTATTAAAAATCATACTGTCGGTTGAATTTACATATTTCATACCATCGGATTTTGCCATTGTTCTGCCGCCGAAAGCTATAACATTGCCTCTTATGTCAAAAATCGGCACCATTACTCTGTCACGGAAAAAGTCATAATATTTGCCGGTTTTTTCACTTTTTCTTATAAGCCCGGATTCAAGCATAAGCCCTTCGTCAAAGCTTTTTTCTTTTAAATGATTGTAAAGAGCGTCATATCCCGCCGGCGAATAACCCAAACCAAAGTGAGTTACGGTTGATAAGTCTATTTGTCTTGCGGCAAGGTAGGAACGCGCGATATTGCCACCCTCATCCATAAGGCAGGAATGATAAAACCTTGCGGCGGTCACATACATTTCAAGCATTTTTTGCTTTTTTCTGAAAAACTCACCGTCAGAAGCTTTTTCGTTGCCTTCCGGAAGATGAATATTTGCCCGCGCCGCAAGAAACTTTACAGCCTCAACAAAATCAAGATTTTCGATTTTCATAATAAACTGTATGACACTGCCGCCTTCTCCGCAGCCAAAGCAGTGGTAAAGCTGCTTGTCCGCCGAAACTTGAAAAGACGGGGTTTTTTCGCTGTGAAAAGGGCAAAGTCCAACGTATCTGTTGCCGCTTCTCTTAAGCTTTACATAGCTTCCGGCAACATCGACAAGATTATTCGAGGCTATAATTTCGTTTATAAGCTCATCAGAATAATACGCTGCCACTTTAACTTACTCCTTTTTAAAAAATTCAAAAACAATCGTCCGCTGTATTTAATGCTGTTTTAATTATTCGACATAAAAAACAGAAATCCTTTTTTCAAAGGAATTTTCAAAAAAACACTTTACAAAACCGTACTGTTATGATAAAATAAATATATAGAAAAAATAAAAAGGGGCGCTTTGCAATGAAAAAAATTCTTTCTGTTATAATTGCCGTAATTATTGTTTTATCGTTTTGTTCCTGCGGGAAAAAAAGCGGAGGAAGCACAAACGTATCATCGGGCGGCGGAGAAAGTACGGCAAATGCGGAAAAGGCGGTAAGCGAAATGCTGAACGCTATGAAAAAGCTTGACTTTAAGGATGTTGAAAAATATGTGAAGCTTGATTCCGTTAAAGTTACGGAGGACGAAAACGGAGCAATTACCGATGCGAACGAAATTTTTAAAGCCGCTTTTTCAAAGCTTGATTATAAAATTCTTTCTTCCGAAAAGGGAAAGGACGGCGCTGTATATGTCGAAACGGAAATCACGACCATTGATATGCAGCCTGTTGTAAACGAATATTTTAAAAACGCATTACAATTTGCTCTTGAAAATGCTTTTGTCGATAAAAAAGTATCGGAAAATGAAAACAAGGAAAAAATGACAGGCTTCTTTAAAGATGCCGTAGCAAGCGTCGGAAAAGAAACAAAAACGAGCAAGGTAAAAATAAAAGTTGTCAAGGAAAACGGAAAATGGAAAATCGTTTCTGATGACGATTTTTCCGAAGCCGTAACGGGCGGTATTATAAACGCCGTTAAAAATATGGACGATTCTTTTGATTATTCACAAGATTAATACGTAAAGTTATCAAATAAAAAAGAAGGGCAGTAAACAAATGAAAAAGCTTATATCTTTTCTGGTTGCGGCGATACTTTTTTATACGTGTTTTACCGCTGACGCGGAGCATTTTAAAGGGATGCCGGTTGTAACAGCGCCAACCGATATTCGTGTTACGCTTGACGGGCAGGAAATACCGTCTGTATGCGCATTCGGCGAAATGTTTATCTGCGCTGATGTTCTTGACGATTTCGGTTATACTCTTTCGTATGACGATAGTGTAAGAGCACTTATTGCTGTTAAAAACGCTTTGCCGGCGGGCAGCGCACAAAAAGAATTTAATCCGGAAAGACCGCAGGAAGTTACTTTTTCCGATATAAGCGTTGTAATAAACGGAAATGTTTTCGGTACGGCACCTGAACTTGTAAATGAAGGTGTTATTCCCGAAACGATTGTTGTAGGCGGAATGATGTATGTAAGCGCGAACGCGGTTTCAAATACTCCGGCGGTAAGTTATTGTGATGTGCTCGGCATAAAGTGGGACGGACGGGAAAGAGCGCTCCGTCTTAAAGATGAACCGTCAGGCACTAAGGTGCAGCAGGAGGAGGCATTTATTAATCCGGTACCGGAGAACGGAGCCGAGCTGTTCGGCTGGCAGAAGGGCGAAACCTATGAAGGGGAAGGCTTTGAAATTATTGACTGTTATCAGAGCGGAACGCCACACGGTACGTATCATCATTATAAATATATTGAGGACAGCGGAAGAAGTATATATCTAAATCCGACCTTCCGCTTATATAATCTGTTCAGTCATTGGGGTAGAATAGAAGTTTTCGATTTCAGAATTGAAGGAAGAACGCTTTATTTCGGCAGTGAAAGAAATCTTTGGGAAACCGGAGAATATAAGACGGGAGAATATGCTCTTGACCTTGATACTATGACGGTTAAAATAATTTCCGAAAGGGATTAAATATGGGACTTACAAAAGCTGAAAGACTTGAAAAAATTAAAGAGCAGGCGCGGTTTATGAGCGATTTCGATTCGCTTTTCGGCTGCTCCCTTCTTGCGGGAGTCGATGAGGCGGGCAGAGGACCGCTCGCCGGACCGGTTTTCGCGGCTGCGGTAATTTTACCGGAGGGCTGCGTTATTGAAGGCGTAAACGACTCAAAAAAGCTTTCCGAAAAGCGGCGCGAGGAGCTTTTTGATATTATAACGGGCAATGCGGTCGCGTGGGCGGTCGCTTTGGAGGACGAAAAGGTTATTGATGAAATAAACATCAGAAACGCCACGTATAAAGCTATGAATAAAGCGGTTGACGCTCTTTCGGTACGTCCGGAATATGTGATTATTGACGGTGACGCCGTTAAGGATATGACTGTTCCGCATACCTGCGTTATAAAGGGTGACGCGAAAAGTCTTTCAATCGCGGCGGCATCGATTCTTGCAAAAGTCAGCAGGGACAGGTACCTTAAAGAGCTTGATAAAAAATATCCCGAATATCAGTTCGCGAAGCATAAGGGCTACGGCACAAAGCTGCATTACGAAATGATAGAAAAATACGGCGTCAGCCCTGTACACAGAAGGAGTTTTCTTAAAAAAATTATCGGAGACGAATAATGAAAAGCAAAGCCGAATTAAGAAAAGAATATATAAAAGTACGTCAAGGGACAATGAATAAGGCTGAAAAATCCATGTTGATATGCAAAAAAATATCGGAGCTTGATGAATACAAAAGCGCGAAAACGGTTTTTTTGTATAAAAGCTTGCCGCAGGAGGTAAATGTTGACGGACTTATCGAAACAGCCTTGTTAAGCGGGAAAACCGTTGCGCTTCCTAAAACATTTGACGATTTTTCTCTTAAATTTTATAAATTTACGGGTGAACCGCTTATTAAAAGCGGTTTTGGTGTGTATGAACCGGTCGGAGCGCCCGAAAGCGAGATTGAAACGCCCGATATTGTAATATTACCGGGTATATGCTTTGACCTTGAAGGAAACAGGATAGGTTTCGGGAAAGGCTGTTACGACAGATTTTTAAGCGGCAAAAGCGTGTTTGTTGCCGCGGCTTGTTTTGAATCACAGCTTTTAAAAAACGGTTTAATAGATGCGGAGAGCACTGATATCGGCGCTAATGTTATCGTAACCGAAAGGAAAATATACAGAGTGGGTGAAGCATATGGAGGACAGCATTTTTGATTTTCTTCTCACCATTCCATACGGAAAAGTTGTAACATATGGACAGATAGGAGAGTTTCTGGGAAACAAAAGGCTTGCGAGATATGTGGGAAACGTGCTTCATCACAATCCCGACGGAGACAAATACCCTTGTTATAAGGTTGTAAGCGCAAGCGGAAGGCTTGCGCCAAGTTTTGTTTTTGGCGGTGAAAACGAGCAAAAGCGCCGCCTTGAAAAAGAAGGTATTGAGGTTATAAACCATAGAGTTGATTTAAAAAAATACGGTATGAAATTCTGAAAAGTATTGATTTTTGAAAAAAAATGGTATATAATAGATACCATATTACAAAATATACCTTTATTCTAAGGGGGCGTTTATATGAAAAAGCTCTTAAAGGACGGCGCGGTCGAGACCACATTGTCGGTTGTCGGCGATAAATGGGCATTTCTCATTGTACGTGAGCTTCTTGAAGGAACGAAACGTTTCGGGGAAATAAAAAACGGTCTTAAAACCGTTACACAGAAGGTTTTGACAAGTAAGCTTCGTGAGCTTGAAGCAAAAGGCATAATAAGGCGTAAAATTTATGCCCAGGTCCCGCCAAAGGTTGAGTACAGGCTTACAAAAACAGGTGAGACTTTAAGACCTGTTATAAACGCGATGACAAATTGGGGCAATCATTACCGTGCGAAAAAGCTTGGGTTTGAAGCACCCGAAGATCTTGAAGTTGAAACTCTTTCCGAAACAGAGATTTTGCGAGAGGAAAAAGCAACGCCCGAAAGAAAATCAAAAAAGCAGGAAATGGAAAGTTTTTTGCTTTAAATAAAACTACATAAGAAGGGAAAATTAAAAATGAGAAAATTTGCACAGGAATTTAAAGAATTTGCGTTCAAAGGAAATGTAGTCGATATGGCTGTCGGCGTTGTTATCGGCGGCGCGTTTGGTAAAATTGTTACATCACTTGTCAGTGATATTGTTATGCCGGCACTTAGCCTTATAACCGGTAAAGTAAGTATAAGCGACCTTGCATATACGCTTCCGACCGAAGGCGACGGCGAACCTATTAAGCTTGCTTATGGTTTGTTTATTCAAAATATTATAGATTTTATATTAATTGCTCTTAGTATATTTATTGTAATTAAGCTTATTTCAAAAGCAAAGAGAAAAAACCCCGAACCCGAAGAAGCTCCGGCGGAAGAGCCTGCTCCTTCAAACGAGGAAGTGTTGCTTACCGAAATAAGAGACCTTCTTAAAAACAAGGATTAATTTTTTTTAAATTTCCCTTTATTGAACCGGAAGGATGTACGTAATGAATTATAATGGAATCGAGCCGGAGGATAATCTTCCAAACAACGTTCCACGTGAAGAAGATTTCATCACCGAACAAAACGATAAATCTAAACAAAAAAAGCATCAAAAACAAGACAAAAAACGCTTTAATCTAAAAACTTTTTTACGTTCTTTGTTTTTAACATTGCTTATTGCCGGGCTTATGCTTGTTGCATGGCGCGGTGGCATTTTTGCTGTCGATTATTTTGAGGCAAGACGAAACGGTATGAGTCCGGGAGAAGCCGCGGCATACGCATGGCAGGATGCGATTCATTTTTTTGTGGAACTTGCGGATAATGTTTCGCCCATTATGCTTACCGATAAAAAAATTCTTGTGATAGGCTCGGATAAAGAAAAAATAAACGCGGATGTAATGATGCTTGTTCAGCTTAACGCGAAAAGCAAAACGGTTGATATAATTTCGGTACTTCGTGACACAATGGTAAAAATAAACGGCAGAACATATAAGCTTAACGCCGCTTTGCAGCTCGGCGGAGAGGATTTTGTCGTGGAACAGGTTGCGGATTTGCTCGATGTTAAAATTGACAATTATGTCTTTCTTAATTATGAAGGCTTCCGAAAGGTTATTGACGCGATTGACGGTGTTGATTTTTATGTGCCTCAGGATATGTTTTATGAAGACCCGTATCAGGATTTATATATAGACCTTAAAGAAGGACAGCAGCACTTGGACGGCGATAAGGCGGAACAGCTTGTGCGTTTCAGAAGGTATCCTATGGGCGATGTTAAGCGTACCGAGGTGCAGAGAGATTTTGTTATAGCTCTTTACAAACAAAAGATAAATTCATCTCTTGTTAAGAGAGTAGGCTCGCTTGTGCCTGCGGTTATGGATTTTGTCGATACAGATATAGGGCTTCAGGACGCAATTCAATACGCGAATTTCGTTAAGGGTTTTGATGAAGAATCCATAACGTCTTATCAAATGCCCGGCAAAGCGAAAGATATAAACGGCATATCATATTTTGTTGCCGATACCGATGGCATTGAAAAAATGTTTGAAACAATAAGAAAAAGCCATATGCCGCAAAGCGATACGGACGAAGCTTTTGTAAATGAGTATAGTGATGGTGCTGTTGACGCGAACGGAGAAGATATAGGGGAATAGAGCAGATGTTTTGTAAATAAGGATGTAAAGCAAGCCCGCTGTTTTCACAGCGGGCTTCAGAGCGCTGACAAACTCGGTCTAACGCAAGCAACTTTATTATTTTAAAACCCGTAACACTTTTTTAATTTTTTTCTCTTTGTTTTATGTGAGTGGCGTCCGCCCTTTAAACCTCTACCGTACCCTTGTACGCCGACGAGATTTAAAGGACGAAATATACCTTCGTTTCTCAGCCTCTGCTTCAGACTGATGACTTTGTCATCAGTCTGAAGCCCGCTGTTTCACAGCGGGCTTGCTTTAAAAATAAAGAGAAAAATAGTTTTAAAAAGCAAGACGGCGGAAAATATATGTAAATTATTTTTTATATTCAGCCTCGTCCATATGTGAAATAGTGTATTCACAACATTGGATAACAAAATTGTTAAAAGATACGTTTTCTTTTTGAGCGATAAAAGAAATTTTTTTAAGAAGAAGTTTCGGAAAACGGAGAGTACGATTAAGAGTTTCCTCCGTGTGACGAACCTTAAACATTACACATATGTTATACATTAAAAATACAATTTTTTAAACATTTTATTTTTGCACATAAAAAAGAGTGCAAAATTTTTATATTAAGGCTTGTTTACACCCTCAATATGAATACATCTGAAATCATCATACGCGTATGTCGAAAGAGGACGGTTGCGGGAATTGTCGGTATGGGCGCAGACAAGAATATTACGGGGCTCCGGAGAATCCGCGCGCACAACGATAAGCGAATGATAAAAGTTTTTTTCTATAACGGAATAAAGCTGAATAATATCTCCTTTTTTAAGCTTTGCGATATCGGTTTCTTTTCCGAAAGGACCGATATCATTGTTGTTTACAAGAAAGTCATATAAAAACTGTACGTCTGTCCAGGAAGGGGAACGGTCGTAAGACGAAACATAATACCAGCCGTAAATGGGGGTGTAATTCATAATACCGCTGCCTGCGTATAAACATTGAGATACAAAATTTGTGCAGTCACCGCCGTAGTGTGAAAAATCGAAATATTTTTTGTTTCTGCCAAGAGCCCAGCGGAGCGCGTATTCCGTAGCGGAATCTCTGTTATAATCGGTTTTTTTCAAAAAAATCACCTCATTATATGATTAAAACCCGTTGATATAACAATGTTTTGGTAATATTATATTCATTTGGAATAAAAAACGTGAAATTTGTTGAAAATGCATAAAAAACGGTGATAAAATTCTATGAATATTTTTTATTAAAACCGTTAAGTTAGTCTGGACTTTTTGGGAGTAATGATGTATAATGTAATATGGTATTTGATATTTACTGTCAACACATGTTAAAAAATTAACAATATATTTTATAACAGGAGGTTTTAGGTTATGACCTTTACAGGAACAGTTGAATTTAAAGGTACAAAAGAACAGGAAGAAAAGCTTTATGAGGTAATAGCGAAGTATAAGGATACCGAAGGCGCTCTTATACCGATTCTTCACGGAGCACAGGAGATTTACGGTTATCTTCCGATTGAAGTGCAGAAAATTGTTGCCGACGCACTTGGTAAATCTCTCACGGAGGTTTACGGCGTTGTTACTTTCTACGCTCAGTTTTCTCTTTATCCGAAAGGTGAGTACGCCATAAGCGTTTGCCTCGGCACTGCCTGCTATGTAAAAGGTTCGGGTGCTATTCTTGAAGAAATCAGGAAACAGCTTAATGTTGAAGTTGGCAAATGCACGGCTGACGGAAAATTCTCTCTTGAAGCAACACGCTGTATAGGCGCTTGCGGTCTTGCTCCCGTTATGACAATTAACGACGAAGTATATGGCAAGCTTGTTGCGGATGATGTTAAAGGCATCCTTTCAAAATATATCGCATAAAAATTCCCGAAGGGTAGATTTTAAAATGAAATTATCTTACATCAAAACTTTGCTTGACGCGGATATTCTTACCGGTGAAGAAAACGCTGTTTTTGAAAAAACAGAAATTCATACCGCTTGCGGATGTGACCTTATGAGCGATGTGCTTGCTTTTGTAAAGGACCAGTCGCTTCTTTTGACAGGACTTATTAACCCGCAGGTTATAAGAACAGCCGAGATGATGGATATTGTCGCAATATGCTTTGTGAGAGGCAAAGTGCCTCCGCAGGAGGTAATTGAGCTTGCAAAAGACAGAGGAATTGCTCTTATAACAACAAAGCTGCCTCTTTATCTTGCTTGCGGCGAACTTTATAAAGAAGGACTTGGAGGAAAGAAAAGTGCTGAAACATTATGATATTTCCGGTACTGACTTTTCGGTTGCGGGTGAGGCTTCAAGTAATTTTAAGGTTGTGCTTAAAAAGCTTGGCATCAGTCCCGATATTGTCCGCAGAGTTTCAATAGCCATGTATGAGGCTGAAATCAATACCGTTGTTCACGGAGGCGGTGGTGAATGTGACGCCGAGGTGCTTGACGGCTGCGTTAAAATTGTTTTTAAAGATGACGGTCCGGGAATTGAAAATGTTGAACTTGCTATGCAGGAGGGGTATTCAACAGCCAGCGATACCGTTCGTGAGCTTGGGTTCGGTGCCGGTATGGGGCTGCCGAATATAAAAAAATATACAGATGATATGAAAATTGAAACACAAGTCGGCGTTGGAACAAAAATCACCCTTATTGTAAATTTATGATAAGATTATCCGGAAAGCGGGTGTCGATATGGCGTACTATCATTCGGTAACGCTTGACAGAGAACGTTGCAGAGGCTGCACAAACTGCATTCAGCATTGCCCCACAGAGGCTATAAGAGTCAGAGGCGGCAAAGCAAAGATAATAAAAGACAGATGCATTGATTGCGGTGAGTGTATAAGAGTTTGCTCGTCAAGAGCAAAAAGAGCTGTGACGGATTCTTTTGATATATTGAAAAACTACAAATATAATATCGCGCTGCCCGCCCCTGCCCTTTACGGACAGTTCGGCAGTGACATTACTGCTGACAAAATTCTTTCGGGGCTTACGGAAATCGGTTTTGATGACGTGTTTGAGGTTGCGAGAGCAGCGGAATATATCAGCGCGCTCACAAGAAAAATGCTTGATGAGGGAAGTCTGCCAAAACCCGCTATAAGCTCCGCATGTCCCGCGGTTGTCAGGCTTATAACAGTAAGATTTCCGTCCCTTATAAACAATATAGTAAATTTTCTTGAACCTATGGAGGTCGCGGCGCGCATGGCAAGGAAGAAGGCAAGAGAAAAAACAGGCTTGCCCGATGAAGAAATAGGTGTGATTTTTATAACACCGTGTCCCGCGAAAATGACAAGTATCAAAGCTTCCATTGCTGTGAACAAATCTGCCGTAAACGGTGCCATTTCGGTAAACGACGTGTATTTAAGGCTTCTCGGAGTATTAAAAAACGTTAAACCGAAAAATCTTGCGAAAGCAGGTTTTGAAGGTATAAGCTGGGCAAGGCGCGGCGGAGAAAGTTATGGAACGAGGCTTCAGAACTATATAGTCGTTGATGGCATACAGAATGTAATTCCAATACTCAGCGCTATGGAAAACGAAAAGCTTAACGATGTAAGATTCGCTGAATTTTCGGCTTGTCCTCTTGGCTGTGTCGGAGGTGCGCTTAATGTCGCTAATTCGTACGTCAGCCTTAACAATATAAAAAATATTGCCGACAGGGCGGGAAAATCCAAGCCCATCGGTGATGTTAAAGATAAAGATTTTATGTTTGAAAAACAGCTTGGCGCATCAAGCGCAATGAATCTTGATAAAGATTTGACGGCGGCAATGAAAAAAATGGAGGAAATCGAAAAGGTATGCGAAACAATGCCGCAGCTTGATTGCGGCGCCTGCGGCGCGCCTTCGTGCAAAGCCCTTGCCGAAGATGTTGTCCGCGGTTATGCCGACGCTTATGACTGTATTTTTATTATGCGTGAGCATGTCAGAAATATAACAAATGAGCTTTACGAAATTGCCGAAAGTCATAAGGACGGAAGCGGTATGACGTCTGATGAAATTGCCCGCGCGAAAGAGCTTTCAAAAAAGCTTCTGGAGCTTGAGCAGCATCAGCAAAGCGGTTATAATTTTAATATTGCCGAAATGGAGAGATATTGATGAAAGTATCCGAATTAGCGGCGGCGCTTGACCTGAAATATGTTTCGGGAGCGCAGGCGCAGGACAGGGAAATAAGCGGTTGTTATATAGGCGACCTTTTGAGTTGGGTTATGGGACGTGCTTTGGGCGGCAATGTGTGGATAACCATTATGAGTAATATAAATATCGTTGCTGTGGCTTCACTTACTGAGGCAGCGTGTGTTTTGCTTGCCGAAAACGTTGTTCCCGATGAAAATGTTATAAAAAAAGCGGAAATGCAGGACGTTATAATTTTGTCGTCCGGTAAAACAGCCTATGAGCTTGCCGTAAAGCTTTACGATATAACAAAATGATATATTCGTGCGAAAGGGACGGATAAAAAATGAAATATGATTTTCATCTTCATTCTGCTCTTTCACCGTGCGGTGATAGCGATATGACCCCGAATAATATAGTCGGTATGGCGTATGTTGCGGGCGTGGAAGTCATTGCGATTACCGACCATAACACAGTCGGTAATGTGCGCGCCGCGCAGATTGCGGGAGAAAAGCTTGGTATAAAAGTGCTTGCCGGTATGGAAATTGAAACTGCCGAGGAGGTTCATGTGCTGACAATATATCCCACGCTTGACATTGCCAGGCAGGTCGGAAAGATTGTTTATGAGCATCTGCCTTCCGTAAAAAATAAGCCAGAAATATTCGGACATCAGTATTATATGAATGAAAATGACGAAATTGAAGGAGAAGAAGAAAAGCTTTTGATTTCTCCGACAACTCTTTCGATTGAAGATGTTTTTAATATAGTTAAAGATGCGGGCGGTTTTGCCGCGCCCGCGCATATTGACAGACATTCGTACAGCGTTCTTACAAACCTTGGTTTTATACCGGAGGAGTTAAACGCCGAATGGATTGAAATTTCATACAGGGTTGACAGCGTCAAAGAATATATGAAGTCAAGACCTGACCTTGCGAAATATAAAGTGCTCAGAAATTCCGACGCTCATTATCTTAAAGATATTGCTGCCCGTGAATTTCATCTTCCTTGCGAAATTGAAGAACTTTTTGGGAAGTGACAATATGAAAGAGCTTTCGCTGCATATACTCGATATAGTTCAAAACTCGGTTAAAGCGGGGGCTTCCGAGATTGAAATAGATATTAACGAAGATATTTTAAAAAATCTGCTTGAAATAGATATAACCGACAACGGCTGCGGTATGAGTGAGGAATTTTTAAAAACGGTAAAAGACCCTTTTTCAACCACAAGGACTACTCGGAAGGTAGGCATGGGAATATCGCTGTTTGAGGCTGCTGCCGTTCAGTGCGGCGGGTATCTTGAAATTGAATCCGAACAAGGAAACGGCACAAGTCTGAAAGTCTTTTTTGAATATGATAATATTGACCGAGCGCCGCTTGGAAATATGGCGGAAACTATGATTACCGTCATTATGGGAGCGCCCGATATAAATTATGTATATAAGCATAGAAAAGCCGGTAAAGAGTTTGTCTTTGTGGCAGACGATATAAAAAACGCGCTTGGCGGCGTGCCTATTGACTCGCCGGAAATACTTAACTGGGTTAAGGAATATATAAGCGAAGGGCTTGAAAATGCAGGTATAAATATGTAAATTTTAAATTTTAAGGAGGATATTATGAAGAGTTTAGCAGAGTTACAGCAATTGAGAGATAAAATCTCAAAACAGGTTGATTTGCGTAAAGACCGTGAAAACGGCATACGTATTGTTGTAGGTATGGCAACCTGTGGTATTGCGGCAGGCGCAAGACCTGTTATGAACGCATTTTTAAACGAGGTATCAAAACGTGGGCTTTCCGACGTAACGGTAACACAGACAGGTTGTATCGGTATGTGCCGTTTAGAGCCTATAGTTGAGGTTTTTATGCCGGGTGAAGAAAAAGTTACCTATGTGCATATGAATGAGGAAAAAGTTGCCCGTATCGTTGCGGAGCATATAATAAATAAACAGCCGGTTGCCGAATATACGGTAGGCGCTGTTCAGGAGTAAGAGAGGGGAAGTAAAATGAATATTTACAGAGCGCACGTGCTTATTTGCGGCGGTACGGGATGCACATCGTCAGGTTCTGCCAAAATACACGAGGAATTTGATAAACTCCTTAAAGAAAAAGGGCTTGAAAATGAAGTTAAAGTTGTGCAGACCGGTTGTTTCGGTCTTTGCGCACTCGGACCTGTTGTGGTTGTATATCCGGAAGGGTCTTTTTACAGCCTTGTAAAAGTGGAAGACGTAAAGGAAATTGTTGAAGAACACCTTTTAAAAGGTCGTATTGTTGACAGACTTCTTTACAAAGAAGACAATAAAAGCAATGAGGTTAAGCCACTCAGCGAAGTTCAGTTTTATAAAAAACAAAAGAGAATTGCGCTTCGTAACTGCGGTGTGATTAACCCCGAAGATATAAACGAGGCTATTGCCGTTGACGCTTATCAGGCTCTCGGTAAGGTTTTAACGGAAATGACTCCCGAACAGGTTATTGATACAATGCTTGCTTCGGGACTTCGCGGACGCGGCGGCGCGGGATTCCCGACAGGTATGAAATGGAAGTTTGCCGCAGCTTCAAAGAATGACCAGAAATATGTCTGTTGTAATGCCGATGAAGGCGACCCCGGCGCGTTTATGGACCGTTCTGTTCTTGAAGGCGACCCGCATACAGTTATAGAAGCTATGGAAATAGCAGGTTACGCAATCGGCGCAAATCAGGGCTATATTTATATACGTGCCGAGTATCCTATTGCGGTAAGGCGTTTACAGATAGCTATTGACCAGGCAAAAGAGCTTGGGCTTTTAGGTAAAAATATTTTTGGTACAGGCTTTGATTTCGACCTTGAAATCCGTCTTGGTGCCGGAGCTTTCGTTTGCGGTGAGGAAACAGCGCTTATGAACTCAATAGAAGGCAACAGAGGCGAGCCGAGACCTCGTCCTCCCTTCCCCGCGGTTAAAGGTTTGTTCGCAAAGCCGACAATCCTTAACAACGTTGAAACCTACGCGAATATTCCCGTAATCATTAATAAGGGCGCGGAATGGTTCGCAAGCATAGGCACCGAAAAGAGCAAAGGTACAAAAGTGTTTGCTCTCGGAGGAAAAATCAATAATACAGGTCTTGTTGAGGTACCGATGGGTACAACTCTTCGTGAAATTGTTGAGGAAATAGGCGGCGGATGTCCGAACGGCAAGAAATTTAAAGCTGCTCAGACGGGCGGTCCTTCGGGCGGATGCATACCCGCAAGCCTTATTGATACCGAAATTGACTATGACTCTCTTATGAGCATCGGCTCTATGATGGGTTCCGGCGGTCTTATCGTTATGGACGAGGACAACTGTATGGTTGATATCGCTAAATTCTTCCTTGAATTTACGGTTGACGAATCCTGCGGCAAATGCGCGCCGTGTCGTATCGGCACAAAGAGACTTTACGAGATGCTTGAGAAGATAACCTCCGGCAAAGCCGAAATGGAAGACCTTGATAAGCTTGAAGAGCTTTGCTATGCTATTAAGGAATCCGCGCTTTGCGGTCTCGGACAGACAGCGCCAAACCCTGTTTTAAGTACGCTCAGGTATTTTAAGGACGAGTATATAGCTCACGTTAAGGATAAAACCTGCCCCGCGGGTGTATGTAAAGCACTTGTTAATTATCATATTGACCCGGATAAATGTAAAGGCTGCAGCCTTTGCTCCAAAAAATGCCCGGCAGGCGCTATATCCGGTGAAATCAAGAGTCCGTTTACAATTGATACAATCAAATGCGTTAAATGCGGTGTTTGTATGGATACCTGTAAATTCGGAGCTATCTATAAGAAATAAAACGAAAAATCGCGAAAGCCTCGCGGCGTAAAATTCGTTTGATTTTGCCGCAGGTTTTAAAGAAGGTTTTTCGTGAACAAGAAAGGAAAGGTAATTATGATAAATTTAACTATTGACGGCAAAGCCGTATCGGTGCCAAGGCACAACTGTGCTTGAGGCTGCAAAAACAGTTAATATAAATATTCCTACTCTTTGTTATCTTAAAGGTATCAATCAGATAGGCTCATGCAGAGTATGTATTGTTGAAATAAAAGGAGCGAGAGCGCTTCAGGCAGCCTGTGTTTACCCTGTTGCGGAAGGCTTGGAGGTTCTTACAAATTCTCAGAGAGTAAGACGCGCGAGGAAAGCAACGGTTGAGCTTATTTTATCCGACCATAACAGAAGCTGTCTTACCTGCGTAAGAAACAGAAACTGTGAGCTTCAGAAGCTTGCCGATGACCTCGGTATCAGAGATATTGAGTATGAGGGCAAAAAAAGAGAATCTGATTTTGACGATGCTTCTCCGTCAATTGTTAGAGATAACAGTAAATGTATTCTTTGCCGCCGCTGCGTAAGCGTATGTCAGAATGTACAGACCGTATCCGCAATAGGAGCCGCTTACCGTGGTATAGACACGAGAATAGGTTCTGCTTTTGATATGCGTCTTAAAGATACACCTTGTGTAAACTGCGGTCAGTGTATTGCGGCATGTCCCGTTGGCGCTCTTACAGAGAAAAACGGCACAGATGCAGTATGGAAAGCGTTGGCTGATGATACAAAGCATGTTGTTATTCAGGCAGCTCCGGCAGTCCGCGCGGCGCTTGGTGAGGAATTTGGTATGCCGATAGGCACCTGTGTAACAGGCAAAATGGCAGCAGCTATGAGAAGGCTTGGCTTTGATGAAGTTCTTGATACCGATTTCAGTGCCGACCTTACAATTATGGAGGAAGGAACAGAGCTTCTTGAAAGAATTAACGGCGGCGGAGTGCTTCCGATGATAACCTCATGTTCACCCGGCTGGATTAAATTCTGCGAGCATTTCTTCCCCGAATTTATACCCAATCTTTCATCGTGTAAATCACCGCATCAGATGTTTGGCGCAGTGCTTAAATCGTATTACGCTGAGAAAAAAGGAATTGACCCGAAAAACATTTTCACTGTATCGGTTATGCCGTGTACAGCTAAAAAATTTGAGTGCGGCAGAGATGAGATGGAAGTTGACGGTAAACGTGATGTTGACGCGGTTATAACCACACGCGAGCTTGCCGCAATGATAAAGAGCGCCGGTATTGATTTTGCGAATCTTGAAGACGAGCCGTTTGACGATATTTTCGGTATAGGTTCGGGCGCAGGTGTTATTTTCGGCGCAACGGGCGGCGTTATGGAAGCGGCACTTCGTACAGTTAAGGAAATTGTGGAAAACAAACCTCTTGATAAGATTGAATTTGAGGCTGTCCGCGGAACTGACGGTATAAAGACCGCGACAGTAAATATAGGCGGAACAGATGTTAAGGTTGCCGTAGCACACGGTCTCGGCAACGCGAGAAAGCTTCTTAACGACGTAAAAGACGGTAAGCTTGACGTTCACTTTATTGAAATTATGGCTTGTCCCGGCGGCTGTGTAACGGGCGGAGGACAGCCTATAGTAAGCTCTAAGGTGCAGGCAGAGAAAGATGTTAAAGCGCTTCGCGCAAGCGCGGTTTACGGTGAAGATGTAAAGCTTCAGGTTCGTAAATCTCATGAGAATCCCGCTATTAAGAAAATTTATGAAGAGTTTCTTGAAAAGCCCGGAAGTCATAAAGCGCATGAGCTTCTTCACACTCATTATCAGGCAAGAAAACAGTATATCTAAAAATTTTATCGGGCGGCGTATGCCGCCCGGCTTTTTTAGGAGACAACAAATATGAAAATACGGAAGAAACAAACTCGGTACGAAACGGCAGAAGCCTTTAAAGACACAGTACGGCAGTGTGTGAAAAACCGCAGTGATGTGAAAAATATAATAATTGAAGGCAAAGATATAGAAAATTTTACAAGCGGAAGAGTTGATTTTGTCAATTGCCGGTTTAACGGCTGCCGTTTTACAAATTGCAGCTTTAATAATGCCGATTTTACGGATTGTGTTTTTTTTGATTGTGATATATCAAACGCTCATTTTAACGAAACAGCTTTTTTAAGAGTATCTTTTGAGGGCTGCAAATGCATAGGAACAGATTTTACGCAAACACTTACCGGAAAATCTGTTTTTGAAAACAGTATCTTGACATATGCCAATTTTAGCAATTCCGGAATAAAAGACACGGTTTTTTCAAAATGCGATTTTATGAAAGGCGCGGTTTCCGATTGTAATATTGTTAAAACAGTGTTTGACGGGTGTAAGCTTGAAAAAGCCGATTTTTCCGGAACAAAGCTTGAAGGGATAGATTTGTCAACCTGCGATATTGACGGAATAGTGCTTCACGGTTATGAACTTGAAGGAGCAACGGTTGATGTGAGCCAGCTTTTAACGCTTTCGCATTTTCTCGGTGTAAAAATAAAAAAATTTTGACAAATACCATAAAATGGAGTATAATATGTACATATACTTTTTGAAAGAGAGGAAATTTGTAAAATGAACGAGTATGGAATATATAAATATCCGCTTTACGAAACACGGCCGATAAAGGATTTGCGTGATATGCTAAGAAGCAGCTGTAAGCTGTACGGAGACAGAACGGCATTTCTTGAGAAAAAAGACGGCGAATATAAGCCCACAACGTATAATAAGTACCTTGAAGATGTAAACGCTCTCGGTACAAAGCTTACCGATATGGGGCTTAAAGGCGAAAGGATTGCCGTTATAGGCGAAGCATCATACAGCTGGGCGCTGAGCTATATGGCTGTTGTATGCGGTGTGGGAGTTGTTGTTCCTCTTGACAAGGAGCTTCCGAAGGAGGAACTGTTAAACCTTATAAATATAGCGAATGTGAAAATGATTATATATTCACCGAAGGTAAAAACCATTGATGACGATGTAAAGGTTGATTATAAAATAGCTTTCGGTGAGCAGCTTGATGAGCTTGTTGAGGAGGGCAGAGTGCTTCTTTCAAACGGCGACCGTTCATATATTGATACCGAAATTGATACCGAGGCTATGTCAATCCTTCTTTTCACATCGGGTACAACGGGTATGGCAAAGGGAGTTATGCACAGTCACAGGACAATATGCGTAAACCTTAAATCAATGCCGACAATGTTTAAGGTATATCCCGAAGATATCTTTCTTTCGGTGCTCCCCATTCATCACACCTATGAATGTACCTGCGGTTTCCTTTGTATGATTTACAGCGGAAGCGCGATTGCTTACTGTGAGGGCTTAAGGCATATTGTTAAAAACCTTAAAGAATCAAAAGCAACGGTTATGCTCGGTGTACCGCTGCTGTTTGAAAATATATATAAAAATATTTACAAAAATATTGATAAGCAGGGCAAGAGAAAGACTGTCGAAAAAGCAATAAAAATAAGCAATGCCGCAAAGAAGGTCGGTATTGACCTTACGCATATTTTATTTAAGGATATTCATAACGCGCTCGGCGGACATCTTCGCTGCTTTATCAGCGGCGCGGCGGCAATAGACCCTGTGGTCGCAAAAGGTTTTCGCGATTTCGGTATAAACTTTATACAGGGCTACGGTCTTACGGAATGTGCGCCGATAGCCGCGCTTAACCGTGATAAAAACTTTAAGGATGACGCAGCGGGTTTGCCGCTTCCCGGTGTTGAGATTATTATTGAAAACGCGAACAGCGAAGGAATAGGCGAGATTCTTATAAAGGGCGGCAATGTTATGATGGGATATTATGAAAACCCGGAACTTACCGCGCAGGCAATTACAGACGGCTGGTATCACAGCGGTGACCTTGGTTTTATTGATGAGGACGGTTTTGTTCATATAACGGGCAGAAAAAAAGACGTTATTGTTACCAAAAACGGTAAAAATATTTTCCCGGAGGAGCTTGAAGCTTATCTTTCAAGGAGTGAATTTATCGACGACAGCCTTGTTTCTGGCAAAGAGCGCGCCGGTGATACAATAATTTCGGCGCAGATTGTGCCAAACTATGGTGAGATTGAAGCAAAGCTTGGCAAGGATTATACACAGGAACAGCTTATCGAGCTTATAAAAGATGAAATAACGAAGGTAAACAATATGGTGCAGGGTTATAAGCACATACTTTCATTCAGTATAAGACTTCGCCCGTTTACAAAAACAACCACGCATAAAATACAAAGGTTTAAAGAAGAAAATCTTTCTGAAGAAGGAAATATTCAGGGTAAATAAAAAAGTATAAATTAATTTATAAAATCCGCTCTCTTAAATTAAAAGAGCGGATTTTAGATTTTTTAGTTTTTTACAGTTTCAGTTTTAATTTTACGAATGAAGTGGGCATACAATATACTTTGAAAAATAATACATATAATCCATGTTGCCGGCCACGAAGCGTAGAGAAGAAAAAGGCTTCTTAAATGCGGAAAAACAAAAAGCACATATGCCATTCTGAGCCCACAGACAGTAATAAGAGAAATAATCATAGGGTGTACCGATTTGCCTATGCCGCGCATTGCGCCGACAATAACGTCCATAACGCCGCAAAGGAAATATGTCGGAAGTATAATACTGTTCCGATATGCGGCGTAATGTATAACTTGTGAATCAGAGTTATATATGCTCGCAAGTGTATAGCGAAAAATAAAAAACAACATACCGAGCCCAAAGCCGGTTACGGTAACGCTGATTATGTTAATGATAAGCCCTAAATTAAGGCGACGTATTTTCCCCGCACCGTGGTTTTGCCCTGCATATGTTATAATCGCGAGATAATAAGCGTTCATTGCAACATAGATAAACCCTTCCAGACTCATGCCAACGGAGTTTCCTGCAACAACATCAGAACCAAAAGAGTTTACTGCGGATTGTATAAGAACATTTGAAAGCGAAAAAACCGTAGAATTTATGCCTGAAGGCAAACCGATTTTTACAATGTTTGAAAGACAGGCGGTGTTAATATGAAGCTTTTTAAAATTAAACCCCGGCATTTCATCAAGTATTGAAAGCGAAGAAAGAATAAGCAGTGCCGATATGTATTGTGAAACAATTGTTGCAATGGCAACGCCCGTAACATTCATATTAAATTTTATGACAAAAAACAAATTAAGCACAACATTTATAATGCCCGAAAAGCTTAAAATATAAAGCGGGCGTTTTGTGTCACCTACGGCGCGTAATATTGAGGCGCCAAAATTATAAAGTACGGTTGCCGGCATACCGATGAAAATTATTCGCATATATTTTACAGAATACATGATTATATCATTCGGCGTACCCATTGCTGATAAAACAGGAGAAACAATAAATTGACCGAAAACAGCGAGAAAAACGCCAATAATAAGGCTTATCAAAACGGAGGTATGCATAACCGCACTAAAACCGTCCGGGTCTTTAGACCCGAAAAAGCGGGAGGCTATAACGTTTGCGCCAACCGAAAGACCTAAAAACAGATTTATAATAAGACTATTGAAAGTGCCTGTCGCGCCAACAGCAGCAAGGTAAATTTTACCGGCATATCTTCCAACAATTACAGTGTCAGCAGCGTTATAAAAGAGTTGCAGAATACCCGAAAAAATAAGAGGAAATGTAAAAAGCAAAATTTTCGGCAAAATGCTGCCCTCCGTAAAATTTATTTCGTGACCTTTTTTCATTATTATCAGATCCTTTCCCGTTTGCTTTCAAAGAAATCACTCATTAATTTTTTACAATCTTTTTCAAGAACGCCGCCAGTAAAAAGGACGTTATGGTTATATTTAAAATCGTAGAATAAATTAAAAACCGAGCCAACAGCCCCAAATTTTGGTTCATAGGCACCAAAAACGCATTTTTTAAGCTTTGCCTGCAAAATCGCACCCGCACACATTGGGCAAGGCTCAAGGGTTACATATATTATGCAGTTATCAAGCCGCCATTTTCCGAGTTTTTTGCAGGCAGCGTTAATTGCGGAAATTTCAGCATGACAAAGCGCATTTTTATTGGTTTCACGAAGATTATACGCAGAGGATACGATTTCATTACCGCATACAACAACAGCCCCTACAGGAATTTCCCCGAGGGCTTTTGCCTTCTGCGCTTCAATTATGGCTTGTTTCATAAAAAAAACATCGTTCATATTTTTAACCTCTCATATTATTATAATATAAATATAAAATTAATGCAAGCAAAAAAAACAATTTATTTACTTTTTTATCAAAAATCGGAACAAGCGTAACTTGTTCCGATATGAAAAAGCTAAACGGGTTATATGCACTTTACAAAAACTGAATTAAATATGATTGTTTCTAACGTAAGTTAACCGTATAAGTTTTACAGTAATTGCTTTTTTGATAATATTTTGGGCGCGGTTTTTAGCTAAAAACCGCGCCACAGTTTTAAAGATATTTTTCTGCCCAGCTTTTCATTTGCTTTTCCGTTGTTATTGAATCGTTGTGCTCATTTATTTTTTCCCTTATATCCTGTGACAGACTTGAAAAATAATCATAAGCACTTTTACTTTCCGCAAGAAGTTCCTGCAAATTACTATACTTTTTTTCTGACATAATTAATTTTTTCCTTTCTTTTTAAAGTCAAAATTAATTATACCCATTTTTTGTTTTTTAATACATATCTGCCGCGAAGCATCTATCAATTGAACGGTCATATTCGTAAATTGTGCAGATTTTCCACTCGTCGTCAATTTTTACAAGCCATAAATTTACTTTAAAAACGTCTTTACCTGTCGATTTATTGCGAAGCCGTATATTATATCTTTCGGCTTCGCTTATTTCGGTGTTGTAATTTTTCTCATGTTCCATGCGCCGGCGATAAACATTATTAATTTTTTTAAGCGTATTTTCATCTGCTTTTTTTACGTTTTTTATGTAATATGAATAATTTGTACTCATAAGCGGTTTACTTTTATACTGTGCAAAGATTTCGCATGTATCGTTATTTTTTAAAATTGCCGACACATCAAGAAGTTCGTATTGCGACCTGATATCATCATCAATATATGCCTTCACGTATTGTTCCGTAACCATTTCTGTGTCGACTGTCTTTCTGCCGCTGTTATTAAAAAAAATTAGTAACACAACTAAAGCCGCAAGAACAATAATTACGGCTGCAATAAAAAAAATAATTTTGTTTTTAGTTTTATCCATAACGATCCTTTCGTTTAATAAAGAAAAAGCAGAAGGTTTCCCTTCTGCCTGTAAAAAATTTTACTGTTTATAAAGAGCAACCTGCACATTATGGGTTAAAACGTCTATGTAGCTGTATGAAATTCTGCTGACTTCTTTATTTGCCGACTGGGGATTTTCATATTTCACAACAAATACGTTAGGATATGATTCCTCAATTACGCCCTTACATACCGCGAAACGGTTACGCCCTTCCTTGCTGGTTACTTTAACTTTTCTGCCGATATTATCTTCAATACTCTTTTTTATACTTTCAACCATAGCCTGCATAACAAAACAACCTCCATACTATATAATGTGGATTATGCGATATGTCCGTGGTTTAATCGCACTATCAAATGTAATCAATATGTAATAATTATAACACAATATGTTGTATTTGTCAATAGTTTTTTTTACAAATATTGTATTTTTTAACAAAAAAATAATATTTTATGTAATATTTTTGTAATTATACCATAAATAATCGATTATAAGAAACACAAGATATTGTAAATAATAAAATAAAAAAGGACTTGATTAAAATAAACTGTAAAATAAGAAAAAAATTATTGACTCTTTTTTTAGGACTTTGTTTTTATACGGCTTACGGGGGTATAATATACTCGTATATTCCGTCGCAGATTGTTTCCGTTGAGGGAGAGGAGCTTAAAAACCGTATGTTTGCACCGTGTCCGGTGGGTTCTTCTGTAACGGTACTGAGTAATACTGAAAACGGAAGAAAATTTGCCTCGGAAAGCGAATGTGTAATTAAGCTGTGCGGTATTTTGCCTCTTAAAACAGTACCTCTTAAAACTATGCCCGCAATGAGTGTTGTGACGGGGGGAAATGTTATCGGAATAAATCTTTTTACCGAAGGGGTACTTGTTATATCGACAGACAGCTTTGGCGGCAGTGACGGCAGACAGCACAGTCCCGCTTTAAACAGCGGAATAAAGCCGGGCGATGTTATTGTTTCCGTTGACGACAATCCCGTAACTTCAAGCGAAGAGCTTAGGAAACTTGTGAACAGCGGTAAAAAAAGAATAAAGCTTGTGATAATTCGTGGCGGAGAAAAGCAGGAAATTTTTATGCAGCCGGAATATGATACACTTTCGGGCAGCAATAAGCTTGGTCTTTGGGTGCGTGACTCCGCCGCAGGAATAGGTACGCTTACCTTTTACAGAAAAGATAACAACAAATATGCCGCGCTCGGTCATGGACTTTCTGATGCGAACACGGGCGATATTTATAAAATTTCAGGCGGTGAAATTACAAACGCGTCGGTACTGTCGATTGAAAAAGGTAAAAGGGGAGCGCCCGGCGAGCTTAAAGGCATACTTCCTGCAGACACAAAGCCTCTCGGCAGTATCGCTGTAAACTCACCAAACGGAATAAGCGGCACGCTTTTTCAGGATGATTTTATATCAGGTGATATGTGCCGTATTGCTCCGAGAAGTGAGGTGAAATGCGGAGACGCTTATATTCTCTCGTGTATTGACGGAAATTCTGTTGAGCGCTTTTCGATTGAAATACAGCGTATCGTAACAACCGGGGACGGCGCGTCAAAAGATATGCTTTTGCATGTTACTGATAAAAACCTTATTGAAAGGACGGGCGGCATTGTTCAGGGCATGAGCGGCAGCCCGATAATTCAGAACGGTAAGCTTGTCGGTGCCGTCACTCACGTTTTAATTAATGACCCCACACGGGGATTCGGGATTTTTATTGATAAAATGTTTGATGAAACGGATTAGGCAAAAAGAAATTTTTAAAAGGGACTGTGAAAAAATCATTTTGTCACAGTCCCTTTACGTCTGATTTAACGGGGGTATAAAATTTATCACAGACTCTGAAGCCTTTTAATTTCCATCTATTTTTCCATCCTCCAAATAGTCATCAGCAATCATTTTTATTGTTGCCATTATCGGAACTGCCGTAAGCATACCAACAAAGCCGAACAAATCACCGAAAACGGTAACAGCAACAAGAACAAGTAGTGGTTTAAGCCCTGTAGATCCTCCGATAACCTTAGGCTGAATGAGATATCCGTCAATAAGATACACAACGCCTAAAAATATCATAACCGAAACAACACGCCATATTCCGCCCGATATAAGGCTTATAAGAGCAATTATAACGGTTGCGATAATAGGTCCAAAAAATGGAATCATATTTCCAATCATCGTAATAAAGCCAAGTAAAACGGCATAAGGCACGTTGAGAATTGAAAAACCGATAAAGCATATTATGCCGACAACCAGACCGTCAACAGCAAGCCCCGAAAGATAGGAATAAAAAATCGTTATTATTTTTTTTACATAAAGAGTAAGCGTTGAAAGCCCTTCTCCGAACATAACTTTTTTTGCTCTTTTTATATAACGCATAATTCCGTCTTTTTCAAGAATTATATATATTGATATTACAATGCTTACAAATACTGAAATAAACGAATTAGCGATACCGCTTATTATACCGATATATTTGTTTATCTGCGACATATTAAAATATTCGGACACCTTGTCGTCAACCATTGTGGTAAAGCTTAAATTTTTAAGATAATCATTGCTTTTCACAAAATTCTCGATTTTGCCGATATATTTCGGCGCGTTATAAACAAGCTCCTCAATGTTTTTGTAAAGCTTAGGCACAAAGTATGTTACGGTAAGTCCAATCAGAAGAAATATCAGAAGATATAAAAGCAGTGTACCTATAACCTTTGAATTTTCACGTATAAAAGGAATTTTAACCTTTTTCATAAGCCCCTGCATTTTTTTTGCGGGAATATACAGTAAAAAAGCTATGGCGGCACCGAGAATACACGGAAAGAGAATGCTCATAAACTTTCCCAGGAGAGCCGTAATTTCACTGAAATTATCCATAAGCTTATAAATAAGTATAAGAGCTGTTCCGGTAAGAACAATTTTTACCCATTTGTTTTCTATACGCTTCATTTAGTATCTCCTCTTTACAATGTAAAATACTTTTATTTTACGCGCCAATAAAAAAATTATGACATTTTTGCAATATTTTTAAACTTATTATATGCGGCTTTCCATTCCTCGCCGTCTTCGGGCTCATAAACTTTAACAGGGAAGGAGTTTTTGATTATCTGTCTCGCCTCTTTAAGGTCTTTTATTTTGCCGAGAGCAATAAGCTGCATTATGGCATTTCCCGTACTCGTTGCTTCAACGGGACCGGCAATAACGGGTCTGCCGCTTGCGTTTGCGGTAAATTTGCAGACCATACTGTCCTTGATGCCGCCGCCGACCATATGAATTTTGTTGATTTTTCTGCCTAAGGTTTCTTCCATACCGTCAACCGACATAGCAATTTTAAAAGCAAGACTCTGCGCCGCACAGCGAATTACGTCGCCGGGGGTTTCGGGAACGGTCTGTCCCGTTTTTTCGCAAAATTCTTTTATTCGCTTCGGCATATTTCCCGGAACGCCGAAAGCGCTGTAATCAGGGTCTATAAGGCTCGCAAAAGGCTTTGCCTGCCATGCCTGCTGTTCAAGGTCGTTAAACGAATAGTCCTTGCCTTCTCTTTGCCACTGCCTGCGGCTTTCCTGGATTATCCAAAGCCCCATTATATTGCGAAGAAAGCGGATTTTATTTCCGACACCGCCTTCGTTTGTGAAGTTAAATTTCATAGCGGTTTCGTTAATAAGCGGCTTATCGTTTTCAACGCCGAGAAGCGCCCATGTACCGCTTGAAATATAAACATAATCATCACCTTCCGTTACCGGCACGCTTGCGACAGCCGAAGCGGTATCGTGAGCGCCGACCGCGATAACGGGTATTTTGGGACAACCGAGCTCCTCGCAGATTTCATCGGAAAGAGTACCTATAACCGTACCCGGCATTATTATATCTCCGAAAATTTTTTCGGGCAAGCCGACTTTTTTAATAAGCTCGCCGCACCAATTTTTTGTATAAGGGTCAAGAAGCTGAGAGGTCGAAGCCATTGTATATTCATTTTTCATAACGCCCGTTAAGAAATAATTAAAAATATCGGGAGCGAAAAGGACTTTATCTGCCGCATCGAGCGTAGGGTCGCCTTCAAGAAGCGATGAATACATCTGATAAAGGCTGTTAAGCTCCGCAAATTGAATACCCGTTTTGTTATAAATATATTCTTTGCCTCCGAGCTTTCCGGCAAGTTTATCAATAAGCCCCTGCGTCCTGGTATCTCTGTAATGATGCGGATTTCCGAGCATTTTACCGTTTTTGTCAAAAAAAGCGTAGTCAACACCCCAGGTATCGATTCCTATTGCGCTTATATCACCGTTGCCCGAATTTATACATTTTAATATGCCTTGCTTAACTTCAAAAAACAGTCTTAAAAAATCCCAGTACATAGAACCCCCGACCGTTACAGGGTCATTTGAAAAACGGTGAATTTCATCAATAGTAAGCTTTTCACCGTCATACTCAAAAAGCATTGCTCTGCCGCTTGAAGCGCCGAAGTCAAACGCGAGGACTTTTGTTTTTTCCGTCATAGTAATCCCTCCAAAAGTAAATAATGTAAATTTTACCTGACCTTTTCTTATAGTATAACACAAATGAAAGAGTTTTTCAACAGAAAAACAAAATTTTTGTGTATTGACAAAGGGCGCTGTTTATTTTATAATATATATGTATATATAACGTAAACGGAGAATAAAAATGAAAAAATTTAAAGCAGTAATTTTACTTATAATTATTAGCATGATCATACCGTGCTGCGGCGTAAACGCCGAGGTTTTCAGTGACCTTTCGGGGCATTGGGCAAGGCAATCAATAGAAGCTGCTGCGTCGCTTGGTCTTATAAACGGTTTTCCGGACGGTTCCTTCGCTCCCGATGAGCCTATAACCCTTTCTGAGCTTCTTTCAATGCTTGTTCCGCTTGTTACGGGTGAAAGACCGGAAATAAGCGATAATGAGGATTGGTATATACCTTACGCGCAGACGGCTTTTGAATGCGGAATTTTGAAAAGCTTTACGCATAATGAGCTGGAGGGCTTTTACGAAACACCCGCTATAAGGATTTTGGCAAACGTGCTTTTCGCAAATTCTCTTGAAGCTCTCGGGCTTACAGTGCCTCGGGAAATGACGGCGGAGATAACTTCAAAGGCGCGTCTCGGGCTTGCTTCTTATGTTGACGCGTATGATATATTTAATGATACGTATATTGTATCTACTTATATCTGTATAGCCCACGGTATAGTTTATGGAAATGAAAAACGAGAGCTTATGCCGTACTCATTTATGACCCGTGCGGAAGCGGTCGCAATGCTTCTGCGGCTGAAAAATCATCAGGTGCAGCGTAAAAACGGTATGAATTATGTTGACCCGTTTTCCTATTGGGATTACAGCTTTACCTGCATAAGGACTTCGGGCGGACAGCTTTTCCCTGTTGAGGACGCGGGCAGACCGGTTATAAAGGATAACGGAATTGTTTATCTTACTTTAAACGGCATTTTAAAAGTGCTTGAAGCATATGAAACAGATTTTGATATTTTTCCTGTTTCGGGCGGGGATGTTTATGAAGGATATTTTATAAACTACGCAAAAATCCCCTCCGCCGATTATTATTCATATACCGATACCGAAGGCGGCATTTACGGATATTCAAATTCATATAACGGTTATATATGCGATATTTACGGCAAGAAGTTTGAGTTTTCATGTGCTGCCGACACGGACAGCGGTATGGTTATAAGAGGCGTGCCTATGCTGCCCGTAAGTGATGTTATGGATTATTTCGGCATAAAATATAAAAAAATAACATCTTCACTTGCAAAAGCGAGCGTTGTAGTTGAATTTTAGATTGAAAGGAAAAATGCCATGAAAAAGGTTTTAGTTTTTATTTTACTGTTTTCTTTATGCGCTTTTTCGGCTGCTTATGCCGAAACATCACCGTTTTGCAAGCTTGACCCGGCGGTTTTTGATTCGGAATCGTTTATTCTTATCGAGCCCGAGACAGATACGGTTGTGATTGAGCATAACGCGGACGATAAAAAACCGATGGCAAGTATAACGAAGCTTATGGTACTTTTAATTGCGGATGAATATATATCGGAGGGTAAGCTTTCACCGGACGATATTGTTACGGGAACAGCCGCGGCAAAAGCTACGGAAGGAAGCCGGGTATATCTTGACGACGGCGAGAAAATGCCTCTTGACGATATTTTAAAAAGCATATCCATTCCGAGCGCGAATGACGCGGCAGTGGCGCTTGCGGAGCACATTTCGGGTAGCGAAGGCGAGTTTGTAAAGCTTATGAATAAGCGCGCCGAAAAAATGGGTCTTACAAATACGCATTACGTTACCGCTTCGGGGCTTGACGCGGACGGACATTACTCCACCGCGCGCGATATTGCGGTTTTGTCAAAGGAAATTATGCTTAATCACCCTCTTATTATGCAGCATGCGGCAACGATTTCCGATACGGTAAGAAACGGCAAATTTCCTCTTAATAACACGAACAATCTGCTTTCGACATACGAATACGCGACAGGGCTTAAAACAGGCACAACGGACGGCGCGGGCTACTGTCTCGCGGCAACGGCGGAAAAAAACGGAACAAAGCTTATTGCCGTGCTTCTCGGAGCGCCGACAAGCGCAGACCGCTTTGCGGAAGCGAAATATCTTTTTGAATACGCTTTTTCAAATTTTGCGCTCAGTACGGTTCAGGAAAAAGGGCTTATAAAAGATGATGAGGGGCAGGAGGTTACCGCAAAGGTTGCGAGAGGAAACAGGCTTTCCGTTCCGCTTAAAGTTAAAAAAGATGTCTGTGTATATATTCCGCCCGCTTACGCCGGAGAAATCCGAAGTGAAATAATAATAAAGGATAAGCTTACGGCGCCGATACCGGAAGGTACCGCTGTCGGAAAAGTAAACTATTATTCCGGAGATACGCTTGTGGCGTCAGCCGATGCCGTTACAGCAACAAAAATTAAAAAAATGAATATATTTCAAGCTTTTTTTCATGTAATGAAAGCATGGTTGTCAATTTAAGGAAGGAGTTTAAACAATGTCAAAAATTAAAATTATTTCAGACTCAACGGCGGATATACGTTATGAATCGATTGAAAAATACGGTATTAAGATTCTGCCGATAAATATTTATTTCGGTGATGATTTTTTTCGTGATTACTTTGATATAAAATATGACGAGTTTTACAAAAGGCTGTCATCGGAAAAGGATATTCCTAAAACGTCGCAGATTGCCCCCACGGTTTTTTATGACGCATATAAAGAGGCTGCGGAGGAAGGTTTTGATACGGTTATATGCTTTACAATATCAAAGGCAGGCAGCGGTACATATAACAACGCGAACCTTGCGGCAAATATGCTGCATGATGACGGCATAAAGCTTGATATTGAGGTTGTTGATACAATGTCGTTTTGTTTTATGTACGGAAGAGCCGCTGAAATTGCCGCTGAAATGGCGGCGGGCGGCGCGGAAAAAGAGGATATTTTAAACAGGGTAAACGATATGTTTAAAAAACAACACGCTATTCTTGCGGTTGAGGATATAAAGTATCTCAAAGCGGGAGGCAGAATCAAGCCTTCTGTCGCGGCGGTTGCGAGCATACTTGACATAAAGCCGATTTTGTCGATAGAGGACGGGCTTGTTGAATTTAAGGATAAAGTCAGAGGCAGTAGAAAGGTTATACCGAAAATCCTTTCAATAACCGAAGAAATGGGAATAAAGCAGTCGGACGAAATATGGATTGTACATAGCGATGTTCCCGAGAAAGCCGACGAGCTTAAAAACGCTCTTACGGAAAATTTTGGCGTTAAGGTTGACGGAATTTCATATATCGGTCCCACGGTTGGGATAAATGTTGGCTGCGGCAGCTATGCGGTAATATTTTATACAAAGTAAAAGGTAAGTGTTTATTATGCTGAATAAAGGCTGGGACAAGGTTTTAAAAAGTGAAACCGAAAAAGAATATTTTAAAAAGCTTATGGATTTTGTGGAAACGGAGTACGCTTCAAAAACAGTTTACCCGCCGAAGGAGTGTATATTTAACGCTTTTAAATATACCGATTATGATGATGTTAAGGTGTTGCTTCTCGGACAGGACCCTTATCACGAAAAAGGGCAGGCGCACGGTCTGGCGTTTTCGGTAAATGTGGGCGTACCTGCTCCGCCAAGCCTTGTAAATATGTTTGCCGAGCTTAAAAATGACCTCGGCTGTTATATTCCGGATAACGGCTGTCTTGAAAAATGGGCAAATCAGGGAGTAATGCTTTTAAATACTGTTTTGACGGTTGAGGAAGGCAAGGCAAATTCTCACAAAAAAAGCGGCTGGACAACCTTTACCGATAGCGTAATTTCGGCACTTAACAGTCGTGAAAAACCTGTAATATTTTTGCTTTGGGGCGGAAACGCGAAGGAAAAGCTTAAATTCATAACAAATCCCGCCCATTTTGTGCTTTCGACAGTACATCCGAGCCCGCTGTCGGCTTATGGCGGCTTTTTCGGCTGCAAGCATTTTTCTAAAACAAATAAAATTCTTGAGTCAATAGGGGAAAAGCCGATTGACTGGCAGATAGAAAATGTTTAAAAAAGGAGCTGTGACAAAAACTGTCACAGCTCAGCTTAATGACAAAGTCATTAAGCTGAACAGAGGCTGAAAAACGAAGGTATATTTCGTCCTTTAAATCTCGTCGGCGTACGTGTGTACGGTAGAGG